>CAXICP010000554.1:0-2047 GCA_964022595.1 uncultured Salipiger sp. | reverse complement strand
ACGAGATCGACAAGGCCGACATCGAATTCCCCAACGATCTGTTGCAGGAACTCGACCGGATGGAATTCCACGTCTACGAGACCGGCGAGACGATCCGCGCCCGCACCCGGCCCATCGTCATCATCACGTCGAACAACGAAAAGGAACTGCCCGATGCGTTCCTGCGCCGTTGTTTCTTTCACTACATCCGCTTTCCCGATCCGGACACGCTGCGCCGCATCGTCGAGGTGCATCACCCCGGCATCAAGCCCGCCCTGCTGACCGAGGCGCTGACCCAGTTCTACGAGCTGCGCGAACAGACCGGGCTGAAGAAGAAACCGTCGACCTCCGAAGTGCTCGACTGGCTCAAGCTGCTGCTGGCCGAGGATCTGGATGCCGAAGACCTGCGCCGCGACGGGGCAAGCGCGCTGCCGCGTCTGCATGGCGCCCTGCTCAAGAACGAACAGGACGTGCACCTGTTCGAACGGCTGGCCTTCATGGCGCGGCGCGAGGGGCGCTAGCCCCTACCCCGCCTTGCGCAATTCGGGGGCGACCTGCGTGCCCAGCACCTCGATCGCCTTCAGCATCTCGGCGTGGTCGATCACCCCGATGGCCATCTGGATCGTCACCCGGTCGAACCCAAGATCCTCGCGCAGCGACAGGATCTTGTCGACCACCTGCGCCGGAGAGCCGACGAACATCGCCCCCTCGGGGCCCATACCGGCATCGAACTGCGCCCGGCTTTGCGGGCCCCAGCCGCGTTCGCGCCCGATCTGGTCCATCACCGCCTTTTGCGCCGGGTAAAAGATATCGGCGGCGCGTGCCGCGTCGGTGCCGACAAAGCCATGCACGTTCATCGACACCCGCGCCACATCCGCATGACCCGCCTGCGCCGCCGCGCGGCGGTAAAGATCGGTCAGCGCCGAAAAGCGGCGCGGCTCGCCGCCGATGATCGCCAGCGCCAGCGGGCGGCCCAGCCCGCCCGCGCGCACCATGCTTTGCGGGCTGCCCCCGGCGGCGATCCAGATCGGCAGGCGCCCCGACACCGGGCGCGGATACACCCCCAGCCGGTCCACCGCCTGCGTGTGATCGGTGCCCGGCCAGCGCAGCAGCTCGTGCTCGTCGATTTCCAGCAGCATCGCCAGCTTTTCCTCGAACAGCGCGTCGTAATCGTTCAGATCATAGCCGAACAGCGGAAAGCTTTCGATGAAGCTGCCGCGCCCGACCATCAGCTCGGCCCGCCCGCCGCTCAGGTTGTCCAGCGTCGAAAACTGCTGGTAGACCCGCACCGGATCGTCCGAGCTAAGCACCGAGACCGCCGAGCTTAGCTTGATGCGGCGCGTCACGCCCGAGGCCGCCGCCAGCACGGTCGATGGCGATGACACCGCGTAATTGGGCCGGTGATGCTCGCCCAGGCCGAACACGTCCAGCCCGACCTCGTCGGCAAGGCGGATTTCCTCCATCAGGTCCGACAGCCGCTGTCTTGCGTCCACCACCTGGCCCGTGACCGGGTTGGTGCCGACGTCGCCAAAGGTGTAAAGGCCGATTTCCATGCTGTCCTCCTGTGCATCGGGGCAGAGTTAGCCCCGCCTGCGCCCGGTGAAAGCCCGCATGCCCGCACAAATCCTGTGCGGCGCGCCCGGCCCGCGCCCTGTGGCTGCTCTGCCGCAAAAAGCGGCACGGGCCGCGCCGGAGGGCACTGCCCGGCGCCCGCGTCTTTACAAAATCCGCCGACCTGCGATGAGTTGCCCATGGCAGCCACTCTTTCCATCGTCGTCGTCGAACCGGACCGGGACCGCGCCCTGCTGATCGTGGACAGCCTGCGCGATGCGGGCGATTTCGACGTGCACGTGATCGCCGAGCCCACCGGGCTGGCCCGCCGCATCCAGGCGCTGAACCCCGACCTTGTGCTGATCGACCTTGAGAACCCGTCGCGCGACATGCTCGAGGAACTGGCGCTGGCCTCGGGGCCGCTGGACCGGCCGGTGGCGATGTTCGTGGACCGCGACGGCGCCGGGCTGACCGATGCCGCGATCGAGGCGGGCGTGTCGGCCTATGTCGTCGACGG
>CAXICP010000553.1:0-2057 GCA_964022595.1 uncultured Salipiger sp. | reverse complement strand
GACGGTGGATTTGCCCGCCCCGCCCTTCTCGTTTCCGACAACGATGATATGCGCCACGCTTTGCCTCTTGTGTTGGGACCCGGGTCTGCCGCCCGGCCCCTGTTGCGCTACCGTATCACGGCGCGATCGGCAAGATCCCGCCCCCGGAAACGCGGCGGCCTGTAACGACGAAAGCCCGGCCTTGCGGGGCCGGGCTTTCGCGATGTGGTCTTGCAGGCCGGGTCAGTGCAGCTTGGCGCCCACTTCGTTGATCGATTCATCGATCATCCGGTCCTTGTCGGCAGCCGAGGTCACATCTGCGATCACATCGCGCGCGGCGGCAACGGCCACCATCGCGGCCCGGTCGCGGACATCCTTGACGGCCGAGGCCTGGGCAGAGGCGATCCGCTCTTCGGCGGCGGCCATGCGGCGGGCGATGGTCGCATCCAGGTCCTTGTGGGCCTGAACCGACGCGGCTTCGGCTTCGGCCTTGGCGTTGGCGACGATCTTGTCGGCCTGGGCCGCGACCTCGCCCTGCTTGCGTTCATAGGAAGCAAGCAGCGCCTGGGCTTCCTCGCGCAGGGCGCGCGCCTCGTCCAGTTCGTTGCGAATGCCCTGGGACCGCTTGTCCAGCATGCCGCCCAGCAGGCCCGGCACTTTGAAATAGGCAAGGACCGCAAGGAACAGCAGGAAGCCCAGCAACACGATGAAATCCGTGTTGCGCAGCGAAAAGAACGGCCCCGTCGCCGCCAGCGCGGGGCTGGCGATCACGGCTGCAACGCCGCTGGAGATGATGAGCTTGCGCATCTTCGTCACCCTTTCATCCGGCTGTCGACCGCCCGGGAAACGGTTTCCTGATCGGCCGATGCCCCCAGCGCGGCGACGATCGCCTGCGCGGTGTCCTTCGCCACGATTTCGATGTTCGCCAGCGAAGAGGCCCGGATATCATTGATCGCAACTTCGGATTCCGCGGTCTTGGCGGCGATCTTTTCATCCGCTTCGGCCACGGCCCGGTCAAGCTGGGCCTTGATGTCGTCGCGGGTCTGCTGACCGATGGCCTGCGCTTCGGCGCGGGCATCCGCAAGCGCCTTGTCATAGGCCTTTTCGGCTTCGTCCGCCTGGCGCTTGAGCTCTTCGGCGGCTGCGATGTCGTTGGTGATCGTGCCTGTCCGCTCGGCAAGAACCGACGCGATCCGCGGCAGGGCAATGCGCGACAGGATGAAGAAGATCACCACAAGCGCGATGACCAGCCAGAAGACCTGGTTCGGGATCCACTCCGCGCAGAGCTGCGGCATCCCGATGGCGGAGCCGTGATCGTCGACGCAGCGGCCCGCTAGATCTTCGGCGAGTTGAGTTGTCGCCATGTCGTCCTCCGTCGGAACGTTGTCTTTCGGGCGGCCGCTCGATGAGGGCCGCCCGCGCGTAAGGATGTCGGTGACCGTCTTAGACGGCGAACATCAGCAGCAGGGCAACGAGGAAGGAGAAGATGCCCAGGGCTTCCGCGAACGCGATGCCGATGAACAGGGTCGCGGTCTGCGATGCGGCTGCCGACGGGTTGCGCAGGGCGCCGGACAGGAAGTTGGCGGCAACGTTGCCGACGCCAAGGGCGGCAAGACCCGTGCCGAGACCTGCGAGACCTGCGCCGATGTGTGCGAGTTGACCTTCCATGGGGGTATCTCCTTACGTCTGGAAGTTGATCGTGTGTTGGTGTGCGGTGGGAAGGGCCAGTGCGGCCCGCCCGAAATCAGTGGTGCGGATGCAGCGCGTCCTTGAGGTAGACGCAGGTCAGGATCGTGAACACGTAGGCCTGGATGAAGGCCACCAGCAGTTCAAGACCGTAGATCGCGGTGATCGCCAGCACGGTCAGCGGCGAAATCGCGGCGACGGCGGCAAAGCCCGCAAAGACCTTGAGAACGGCGTGCCCGGCCATGACGTTGCCTGCAAGACGGATGGAATGGCTGACCGGGCGCACGAAATACGAGATGATTTCGATGATCGCCAGGATCGGGCGCAGCGCCAGCGGGGCCGAGCTGACCCAGAACAGGCTCAGGAACGAAGCGCCGTTCTTGATGAACCCC
>CAXICP010000552.1:0-2067 GCA_964022595.1 uncultured Salipiger sp. | reverse complement strand
GTAGATCTCGGTGGTGGCCACGTCCGCATGTCCCAAAAAGGTCTGGATCGCCCGCAGGTCGGCGCCGTTCTGCAGAAGATGCGTGGCAAAGGCATGGCGCAGCGTGTGCGGCGTGACCTTGGCCGGGGACACGCCGGCTTCGACAGCGAACGCCTTGATGAGAACGTAAAAGGAATGCCGCGTGATATGCCCCGCCTTGCTGCGCGAGGGGAACAGGTGGGGTTGCACCGGCTTGCCTTCGGCGCGGCGCACCTCGTCCTGCATGTCGCGCCGTTCGATCCACGCGGTCAGCGCGGCGCGGGCCGGGGCCGACAGGGGCACCATGCGTTCCTTGCCGCCCTTGCCGCGGATCAGCAGCATGCGCGGATCGCCCCGCGCCGCCGACATGGGCAGCGTCACCAGTTCCGTCACGCGCATGCCCGTGGCATAAAGCAGTTGCATCAGGCAGGCGTTGCGCAGCCGGTCGTCTTCGGTGCGCCCATGCGCCGCGCCCGCCGCAAGCAGGCGGTCGACCTCATCCAGGCTAAGCGTTTTGGGCAGGCGCCTGGATTTGCCCGGCCCCGAAATCTGGATGGCCGGGTTGTCGGCGCGCAGCCCTTCTTCGAAGGCAAAGCGATACAGCTGCTTGATCGATGACAGGCGCCGGGCGCGGGTGGCAAGCGCCAGCCCCTGCGCTTCGCATTGCACAAGGTAATCTTCCACGTCGCGTCGCTGCGCATCGTCAAGCGCGCGGCCCCGTCCGCCCAGCCAGCCGGTGAAATCGGCCAGGTCGCGCCCATAGGCCGCGGTCGTGTTGTCGGCGGCGCCGCGTTCGGCCACCTGCGCTTCTAGAAAGGCGCCGATCCAGTTTGCCGCGCTCATAGCGGGGCGCCTTCGTCGGACAGGATCAGCAACTGGATGGCCGCGCGCCGCGCCGTGTCTTCCAGCCCGACGGCGCGCAGGGTCGCAAGCGAGTCCGACAGGTCGGCGTGGTTGCCCTCGGCGCCGGATGAAAACAGCGCGATGGCGCGCAGCACCGCCTCGCCCAGGCGGTTTTCGTCAAGCATCTGGCGCAGCTCGGTCGGCGGGGCGACGGTTTCGGCCCAGGCGCGCACCGCTGCCGCCTGCAGGCCGCCTTCGGGGGGCGCATCCGGGGCGCTGCCGGTGGCGATGGTGGCCACGGCGCGCATCAGACCATCCTGACCGGCGCGATCATCCAGCGCGCGCGCGGCGGTTTCATAGCCATCGGACAGCAGGCGGGCGCGATCCGCCAAGGCGCGGGCGCGCCCGCTTAGCGCGTCGCCCTCGGGCAGGCGGGGGCCGAAAAGCTTGGCGAAGGGCACCAAAAGCCCCGCGCTGCGCATCTGCGGCCAGGCCTTCACCAGCGCGGGGCCGACCAGGTCGGCGCGCCCCGTGCCAAGGGCGCTGTCCAGCGCCTGCACCGCCGCGACCCGGTCCCACACCCCGCCCGAGGCCGCCGGGCGGCGGTCGGAATAAAGCCCGAGCAGACGGTTTTCGGCAAGCGCGCCGCGCCGGGCCAGCCGCTCGGCCGCAAGCAACTGCGCGCGCCAGCCGGCGGTGCCCGACAGTTCGGTCGCCGCAAAGGCCCGGGGCAGGGGCTGGGTGGGCAGCGCCTCGCCCACCGCTTCGAACAGGCGGAACTGCAAGGGCGTGGGGCGCGGGGGCACCTGCACCGGCGCGGTTTCATCGACCGCCTCGGGTTCAAGGAAGCGCAGCAGCAGCTCGCCGTCGCGTTCCGACACCCGCCCCAGCGCCTGCGCCGTTCCCAGCACCGTCGCCGCATGGTCCCAATCGCCCTGGCGGGCATCGCAATAGACGCGCGTCGCCAGATCGTCGGACAGCGCGGGCCGCTCTGTCAGCGCGGCGCAGGCCGCCTCGTCGCGCCCCGCCAGCAGCGCAAGGTCGAACCAGCGGGAAAACAGTTCCGGGCTTTCGATCCGCCCCGCCTGACCTATCAGCGCCAGCGCGGGATCGGCCGCGCCTTCGGCCAGCAGGCGATCAAGCCGCGCCGCCCGGAACCGCGCCCCGCCGTCGCGCGCGGCCGGCGCGGCGGCTTCGGCCAGCAGC
>CAXICP010000551.1:0-2069 GCA_964022595.1 uncultured Salipiger sp. | reverse complement strand
CGCGGCGCTGTCGTCATAGGCCGATTGCGCCGTGTCGCGCAGCCCGTCGGGGGCGGTGTCGCGATCCATGCAGGTCTTGCCCGCGAACACCCGCATGCCGCGCGCCTGCGCCGCCTCGAACAGGGCATCGACCGACGCGGGGTGGATGGTGCAGAAACTGCACACCGACGTGGTGCCATGCGCCAGCAGCAGGTCCAGGTAGCGCCCGGCGATGTCCTGCGCGTGGGCGGGATCGGCAAAGCGCATTTCCTCGGGGAAGGTGTAGTGGTTCAGCCAGTCGATCAGCCGCTTGCCCCAGCTCGCGATGATGGCGGTCTGCGGGTAATGCGCGTGGGCATCGACGAAGCCGGGCACGATCAGCCCCTTTCCGTGATCGACCTGCGCCGCATCCGGGTGGGCGGCGCGCATTTCATCGGCGCCGCCAAGCTCAAGGATGCGCGCCCCGTCCGTCACCAGGGCGCCGCGCCGTTCATGCCGCGCGGCCCCGGGGCCTATGTCGAACGGGTTCGCGTCGAATGTCAGGATCTGCCCAAGATGCAGGGTGCGTGTCATGTGCGCCTCGTGGTCGGGGGGGGCATCAAGGCGCCGCCGGCGGCGAAAGCGAGCGCCGCGCCGGGGCTGCGCAATGCGCCCTGTTGAATTCCGCCTCAGTATCCTACTCTTTGCCGGGAGGACAGGCAGCGAGGCGCAGATGAAACAAGACCCCGAAGAGGCCGGCATCGACGAAGGCGTCATTTCCGAAGAAGAAGACAACCTTGCCATTTCGCGCAAGGACGTGGCGGCGATTCTGTACGCGGTGGACGTGGGGGATCGCGAACAGCTTGTCGCGCTGATGGACCCGCTGCACCCGGCGGACATCGCCGACATGCTGGAACAGATCAACGCCTTTGACCGGATGCGGCTGATCAAGCTGTATGACCGCGAATTCGACGGCGAGATCCTGTCCGAACTGGACGAATCGATCCGCGAGGACGTGATCCGCGCCCTGCACCCCGAGGTGCTGGCCGACGCCGTGCGCGAGCTGGATTCGGACGATGTCGTCGACCTGATCGAAGACCTGGACGAGGCGCAGCAATCGGCGATCCTCAAGGTGCTGGAAGACAGCGACCGGGTGGCGGTGGAACAATCGCTTACCTATCCGGAATACTCCGCCGGCCGCCTGATGCAGCGCGAGGTGGTCATGGCCCCCGAACACTGGAACGTGGGCGAGGCCATCGACTACCTGCGGTCCACCGACGATCTGCCCGAACAGTTCTATCACATCGTCATGGTCGACCCCAAGCTGCGCCCGGTGGGCAACGTGGCGCTTGGCCGGCTGATGGCATCGCGGCGCGAGATCCTGCTGCGCTCGCTGATCGAGGATACGTTCCACGTGGTCCCCGTGACCCGCCCCGAGGCCGAGGTGGCCTATGCCTTCAACCAGTACCACCTGATTTCCGCCCCCGTGGTGGATGAATCCGAACGGCTTGTCGGGGTCATCACCATCGACGACGCGATGAACGTGCTGGACGAGGAACACGAAGAGGACATCCTGCGCCTTGCCGGTGTGGGCGAGGAAAGCCGCCTGTCGGACAACACGCTGGAAACGGTCAAGCAGCGCCTGCCGTGGCTGGCGGTGAACCTGCTGACGGCGGTGCTGGCATCGCTGGTGATCGCCCAGTTCGAAGACGTGATCGGCGCGGTGGTGGCGCTGGCGGTGCTGATGCCCATCGTTGCGTCGATGGGCGGCAACGCGGGCACGCAGGCGCTGACCGTGGCGGTGCGCTCGCTTGCGACGCGCGATCTGACCTCGGCGAACGTGTGGCGCATCATCGGGCGCGAACTGACCGTGGGCCTTGTGAACGGCGTGTGTTTCGCGGTGGTGATGGGCGTGCTGGCGCTGATCTGGTTCGGCTCGGTGCAGCTGGGGGTGGTGATCGCGACGGCGATGGTCATCAACCTGGTCGTCGCGGGGCTGGCGGGCATCGGCGTGCCGGTGGTGCTGGAACGGTTCGGGGTGGACCCGGCGCTGGCCTCGGGCACCTTCGTGACCACGGTGACCGACGTGATCGGCTTTTTCGCCTTCCTGG
>CAXICP010000550.1:0-2073 GCA_964022595.1 uncultured Salipiger sp. | reverse complement strand
GGGCACCGGGGCCTGCGCCAGCCAGTCGCCGCAGATGGCGGCAAAGGCCGCTTCGAAACCCGCCACGCCCGGCTGGGGCAGGTGCTGGATGCCGTGCGCCGAGGCGCGCGTGTCGATCACGTCGCCCCGGGCGGTTATCAGAAAGGCGCGCAGGCTCGAGGTGCCCCAGTCCAGCGCGATCAGCGCGGGGGTGTCAGCTTTTATCATCGGGTCTCCACCCAAGGTCTTGCGAGATTTCGGCGGCATGGGCCATGACCACGGGCGCCAGCCGCTCGATCCGGTCGTCGGGAAGGTAGGTCGCGGCGGATGCAACGCTTAGAGCCGCGACGATGCCGCCGCCCACATCGCGGATCGGGGCCGCGACGCATCGGATGCCGCGTTCGTTTTCTTCAAGGTCAAGGCTGTGGCTCCGCGCCCGGATCGCCGCGATGTCGTCGCGAAAGGCCGCAAAGGGGCGCGGGGGCACGCGGCCCGGCTGCGCCGCCTGCGCGGGGGCGGCGCGCTCGTAAAGGGCGCGCAGCGTGGGGGCGTCGAAATCGCTGAGCAGCGCCTTGCCCAGACCGGTGAAGGCCAGCGGCATCCGCTGCCCCGGGCGCGAGCGCATTTCCAGCCCGCGCGTGCCGTCGATCTTGTCAAGATACAGCACCGCGTCGCCGTCGGGCACCCCAAGATGCACCGTGTCGCCGGTCGTGTCCGCAAGCCGCGCCAGGACCGGCCGCGCGATGGCAAGGATCGGACGCTGGGCGCGGGCCTGCGCCCCCAGCCGGATCAGCTCGGGGCCAAGCCGATAGCCCTGTCCGGGCACCCGGTGCAGCAGCCCCTCGGCCACCAGCGCCGCCAGCAGCCGCTGCGCCGTGCTGCGCGGCACCCCGAGCGCGGCGGCAAGATCCGACGCGCTGCCGGTGCCCCCGCCCACAAGGCGCAGCAGCGCGATTCCGCGCGCCAGGGTCTGCGTGCCGCGTGTTTCGCTTGGCTCTGGGCTGGTCATGGAACGCTCCGCCTGGGCGGGACGGGCCCGCCGGTTGCCTGGCTGATACCCTTGCGGCGCGGCATGTGTCAATTAGTGAACGAGGCGCCCATATAGTGGGACAATGTTTCAGGTCGAGGCGCGGGCGACCATTTCGAACCCAAGGTCCACATGGCGCTGCGTCACCGACCCCGGCTCGGCGATTTCGGCCAGCAGCATGGCAATGGCGCGGGCGCCGATTTCCCGCCGGGGCGTGGCGACCGCCGACAGGGCGGGCACCATGTGGCGCGCCATTTCGATGTCGTTGTAGCTGCAGATGCCCAGCTGTTCGGGCACCTTGATGTGACGCCGGGCGGCTTCCATCAGCGCGCCCACCGCAAGGTCGTCGTTATTGCACATGACCGCGTCCGTGTCGGGCGCGCGGGCCAGAAGCTGTTCCAGAAGAAGCCCGCCGATGCCGACCGACGATGGCTGCGCGGTGGTCAGGATGCGCGCTTCGTCCAGCTGCCCCATGCCTGCGGCGAAATCGCGGAACGCCCCCAGCCGGCGCTGCGCGCGCGGGTCCATCCGCGCGCTAAGGAACCCCGGCCGCCGGTAGCCCTGATCGCGCAGGTGCTGCGCCCCGGCCCGCACCGCCGCCAGCTGGTCGAAACCGACGCTCATGTCGATGGCATCGCCGGTTTCCATGATCTGCACGATGGGGCAGGGGGCGGTTTCCAGCAGTCGGCGCCCCTCGGGGGTCTGGTCCATGGACGAGACGATCAACCCCGCCGGGCGCTGGCTGAGAAAGGTGCGGATCAGCCCTTCTTCTTCCAGCGCGCTATAGCGGTAGTTGCCGATCTGCACGAAGAACCGCGTGCCCTGGGCGCCATCGTAGACCCCGCGCAGCACGTCGGAAAACACGTTGTTGGTCAGCGACGGCACCAGCAGCCCGATGGTCGACGTGCTGCGCGAGGCCAGCGCCGAGGCCGCCGGATCAGGCGTGTAGCCAAGCCGGGCGATGGCTTCTTCGACCTTGCTGCGCGCCTTTTCCGACACGATCCCGGGCGAGCGAATCGTGCGCGACACCGTGATCGCGCTAACACCTGCGGCCCTGGCCACATCGG
>CAXICP010000549.1:0-2088 GCA_964022595.1 uncultured Salipiger sp. | reverse complement strand
GCATCCGCATGAACATCGGCACGATCCAGGACACCGACACGCTGCGGGTGCGCTGGCGCGGACGCGGCGGCGCGCCGCTGGGCGAGATCGAGGAAGGCTTTGCCGCCTCGCTCACCCCGGGCGACACCTTTCTGATCGGCGGGCAGATCGTGCGCTACGAGGGCCTGCGCGAGATGACCGTCGAGGTCAGCCGCGATGCCGCGAAAAAGCCCAAGATCGCCACCTTCATGGGAACCAAGTTCGCCACGTCAACGCAGCTGTCGCACCGCATCCTGCGCATGTTCGAACAGGGCCGCTGGCCCGAGCTTCCCGCCCACACGGCGCAGTGGCTGGCGCTTCAGCGCAAGGTGTCGCAACTGCCCGAAGAGGGCCGCCTGCTGATCGAAAGCTTTCCCCATGACGGGCGCGAACAGCTTGTGGCCTATGGTTTTGCCGGGCGCAACGCCATGCAGACGCTGGGCCTGTTGCTGACCAAGCGCATGGAAGAGGAAGGGCTGGCCCCCATGGGCTTTGTCGCCACCGATTACGCGGTGCTGACCTGGGGGCTGGACGCGGTGATCGACCCCGCGCCGCTGTTCGACCTGGACAGGCTTGCGGCGGGGCTGGATGGCTGGCTGCAGGGCAACGCGGTGATGAAGCGCACCTTTCGCGCCTCGGCCACCATCGCGGGGCTGATCGAACGCAACACCGTCGGCGCGCGCAAGAGCGGGCGGCAGGCGACCATGTCGTCGGACATCCTGTATGACACGCTGGTCAAATACGACCCCGACCACCTGCTGCTGCAGATCACCCGCGAAGAGGCGATGCGCGGGCTGGTGGATTTCAGCCGCATCCGCGAGATGTGCGACCGGGTCGGCGGGCGCATCGACCTGCGCCGCCTGGACAGGGTGTCTCCGCTGGCGGCGCCGCTGTTCCTGGAACCGGGGCGCGTGCCCATTCGCGGATCGGCCGACGAACGCCTGCTGGAACAAGAGGTCGCGGCGCTGCTCGACATGTCGGGCCTTGCGCGGATTTCGGGCAGCTAGGGGGCGCGGCCCGGGTCAGGAATATTCGGCCAGGCGCGCGACGTAGCGGGCCATGGTGTCGATTTCCAGGTTGACCTGATCGCCCACCGCCACGCGGCCCCAGGTGGTGACCTCTTTGGTGTGGGGAATGAAGTTGATGCCGAAGACAGCGCCCTGCACCTCGTTCACGGTCAGCGAGGTGCCGTTCAGCGCGACCGACCCCTTGGGCGCGATGAACCGCGCCAGCGGCTCGGGGGCGCGCAGCTGCACGCGGGTGCTGTCGCCCTCATCCGTGACCGAGATCACCTCGGCCAGCCCGTCCACATGGCCCGACACGATATGACCGCCCAGTTCATCCCCGACCCGCAGCGCGCGTTCAAGGTTGACCCGCCGGCCCTGTTCCCACCCGCCAAGGTTGGTCTTGGACAGGGTTTCGGCGCTGATCTGCATGTCGAACCAGTCATCCCCCACGGCCACCACCGTCAGGCACACCCCGTCGCAGGCGATGGACGCGCCGATGTCGATGCTGGCCGTGTCATACGAGGTCGCGATCCGCGCGGTCAGATCGCCCGCCTGATGCAGCGCGCGAATTTCGCCCATGTCGGTGACGATTCCGGTGAACATCTCGTCTCTCCTGCGCCTGAAGGGCGGATCTTGTTGTCGCCCGAAAACCGCGCCAGGCGCGCGGCTGTGCGTCTCTCGTTTACCGGGCCCCCTTGGCCAAGGCAACCGCCCGCCCGCCTGCGCAGGGCCTGCGGGCGTTCCCGTTTTCGCGCGCGCGCCGGCGGGTGCATCTACCGCCCCCCCCCCCACCATGTCCCCACCCGAGGCCCCACGGCAACAGTCGCGCGCCCCAGGCCCGCCCCGCGCCCGCCGCGCGCTGGCTTTTGGCACCTGTTTCCGATAGGTTAAGCCAAAAAGCCGAGGCAGAAGAACAACAGGTCGAGGAGACCGAGCCGTGAAACCATCCACCAAACGCTGGGTGCAGACCGTCGCCCTGCTTGCCGCCGTGTCGCTCGTGGCGGCCTGCGCCCTGCCGCGATCGGGCCCCAACAAGCGTGAGATCTTTTCGGGATCGGTCCAG
>CAXICP010000548.1:0-2090 GCA_964022595.1 uncultured Salipiger sp. | reverse complement strand
CGTGCGAGATGACCACGGCGCAGCCCGCGAAATCGACAAGCGCGTCTTCGAGCGCCCGCAGCGTCTCAACATCCAGATCGTTGGTCGGTTCGTCAAGCAGGAGGACATTGCCGCCCTCTTTCAGAAGTCGTGCCATGTGAACGCGGTTGCGCTCACCCCCGGACAGCAAGCCCACCTTTTTCTGCTGGTCGCTGCCCTTGAAATTGAAGGCCCCGCAATAGGCGCGGGAGTTGATTTCGGCATCGCCCAGCTTGATCACCTCGGCGCCACCGGAAATCGCTTCCCAGACGTTGGCATCAGAGTCGAGATCATCCCGCGACTGGTCGACATATGACAGCTGCACGGTTGTCCCGAGCTCGATCGTGCCGGAATCCGGGGTCTCGTGCCCGGTGATCATGTTGAACAGCGTGGATTTGCCTGCGCCGTTGGGACCAATCACGCCGACAATGCCGCCGGGAGGGATCGAAAAGCTGAGGTTCTCGACCAACAGCTTGTCACCCATATGCTTGGTGAGGTTTTCGACCTCGATCACCTTCTGGCCCAGGCGTTCGCCATGGGGAATGACGATCTGCGCCTTTCCGACGCGTTCGCGCAAGCTTTGATCAGCCAGTTTTTCGTAGGACTGAATGCGGGCCTTGGATTTGGCCTGCCGCGCCTTGGCGCCCTGACGCATCCATTCGAGTTCGCGCTCAAGCGTCTTCTGCTTGGCTTTGTCCTCGCGCGCTTCCTGCTGGAGACGCTTGGCCTTCTGATCGAGCCATGCGGAATAGTTGCCCTCATAAGGCATGCCACGACCGCGATCGAGTTCGAGAATCCAGCCGGTGATCGAATCGAGGAAGTAACGGTCGTGGGTGACGATCAGGATCGTGCCCTTGTATTCGATCAGGTGGTTCTGCAGCCAGGCGATGGTTTCCGCGTCAAGGTGGTTGGTCGGTTCGTCCAGCAGCAGCATGTCGGGCGCTTCAAGCAGCAGCTTGCACAGCGCCAGGCGGCGGCGTTCACCCCCCGACAGCGTGGTCACGTCGGCATCGTCGGCCGGGCAGCGCAGCGCTTCCATCGCGACGTCGATCTGGCTGTCCAGATCCCACAGGTTCTGGGCGTCGATTTCATCCTGCAGGGCGGCCATCTCGTCGGCGGTCTCGTCGCTGTAGTTCATCGCCAGCTCGTTGTACTTGTCAAGCTTGGCCTGCTTGGCGGCGACGCCCAGCATGACGTTCTCACGCGCGGTAAGGGCCGGGTCAAGGTGCGGTTCCTGCGGCAGGTAGCCGACCTTGGCGCCCTCGGCGGCCCATGCTTCGCCGGAAAAGTCCTTGTCCGTCCCGGCCATGATTCGCATCAGGGTCGACTTGCCCGCGCCGTTGACGCCGACAACGCCGATCTTGACGCCGGGCAGAAAGCTGAGCTTGATGTTTTCAAAGCACTTCTTGCCGCCGGGATAGGTCTTGGACACCCCGTCCATGTGGTAGACGTACTGATAGCTGGCCATGCGGTCCTCCGGTGACTGGTCGGCGCTGTGTATCGCATCGCTGTCGCCGATTGCAAAGGCCCCGCCCGGCGCCGCGGGGCAGGTTTTACGGGCGGATCGGGCGGTTTTGCGCCCCGGTGCGGCGCAAAGGCGATGCGCGCGCGCCACGCCGGGTGCGGGCCTGCGCGATTCCCGTTGAAAACCGTCCCTTATCCGGTGTCTGGTGGCGCGGTTCGATCACCACAAGATGCAATATGCCCCTAACTGCGCACCGGGCCGGGTTCACCCTGGCCCCCGGACAAAAAGTCGGATTGCTTGGCGGCTCGTTCGATCCGCCCCATGCCGGCCATGTTCACATCACGCTGGAGGCGCTGCGCCGGTTCCGGCTGGACCGCGTCGTGTGGCTTGTCAGCCCGGGCAATCCGCTCAAGCCGCGCGGCCCGGCGCCGCTGGCGGACCGCATGCAGGCGGCGCGCGACCTCATGCGCCACCCAAGGGTGATCGTCAGCGATTTCGAAGCGCGGGCCGGCACGCGCTATACCGCAGGCACGCTGCGGGCGCTGCACGCGGCGTTTCGCGGCACGCGGTTCGTGTGGCTGATGGGGGCCGACAATCTGGCGCAGAT
>CAXICP010000547.1:0-2090 GCA_964022595.1 uncultured Salipiger sp. | reverse complement strand
CCTTCGATGTCGTGGTGCAGCGTGCGGCCTTCGCGCAGCGGCACGCGGATCATCTTGCGCTTGGCCTGCTCGGTGGCCTTGCGGATGGCCTCGGGGACCTCTTTCGCCTTGCCCTTGCCGAAGCCGACGCGGCCCTTCTGGTCGCCCACGACGACGAGAGCTGCAAAGCCGAAACGCTTGCCGCCCTTCACGGTCTTGGACACGCGGTTGATCGCGACAAGGCGATCCGCGAATTCCGGGGTTTCGTCACGGTCGCGGCGGTTGCCGCGGCGATTGTCACGTTCTGCCATGAGGCATTCCTCTGTTCAGGGTCGGCACGGCTCGGACAGGTCCGCTTCGCGCCGGTTGGTGCAATCCAGGTGAGGCGCTGATCGCGTCTCCCGGATCATCGAGGCCGCCCCGCAACATCGGGGCCACCTACAGGAAAACGGGACGGCCGGGGCCGCCCCGCAATGCGATGCCCGCCGGGATAACCCGGCGCGGCGATCAGATCTTCAGGCCGCCTTCGCGGACCGCTTCGGCAAGCGCCTTGACACGGCCGTGAAAGAGAAAGCCGCCGCGGTCGAAGTATGCTTCTTGCACACCGGCCGCTTTCGCACGCTCGGCCAGCGCGGCGCCCACCTTGCTGGCGGCCTCCACGTTGCCCTGGCCCACGACGCCCAGATCCTTCTCCATCGAGGAGGCGGATGCGAGCGTGACGCCATTCACATCGTCGATCAGCTGCACGCTGATGTTCTTGTTGCTGCGGTGGCCCGACAGCCGCGCGCGACCCGCGTTGACCTTGCGAAGTTTGTTCCGGACGCGCAGGCGGCGCTTGAGGAACAGTTCCCGTTTGCTGAGTGCCATTTTCTGCGTCCTTACTTCTTCTTGCCTTCTTTGGCGAAGATGTATTCGCCCTTATAGCGAATGCCCTTCCCCTTGTAGGGCTCCGGACGGCGCCAGTCGCGAATGTTCGCGGCAACCTGGCCAACCTGCTGTGCATCGTGACCTTCGACCACGATCTCGGTGGGCTTCGGTGCGGTGACCGTGATGCCCTGCGGGATCTGGAAGTTCACGTCGTGGCTGTAGCCAAGGTTCAGCTTCAGGACCTGGCCCTGGACCTGCGCGCGGTAACCCACGCCTTGGATCTCAAGCTCTTTCTTGAAGGTGTTCTGAACGCCGTGCACCATGTTGGCGACCACGGTGCGGGACATGCCCCACTGCTGGCGGGCGCGCTTGGAATTGCCGCGCGGCGCCACAGTGATGGTGTTGTCCTCGACCGCGATGGTCACATCGTCGGTTGCGTTGAAGATCTGGGTGCCTTTCGGCCCCTTCACTTCGACGGTCTGGCCGCTCACGGATGCGGAAACACCCGAGGGCAGCTCGACCGGCTTTTTCCCAATACGAGACATGCGTCCCTCCTTAGAAGACCGTGCAGAGCACCTCGCCACCGACATTGGCGGCGCGGGCGTTTGCATCCGACATCACGCCCTTGGGCGTGCTGACAATCGACACACCCAGGCCCTGACGGACGGTGGGGATATCCTTGACGCCCATGTAGACGCGGCGGCCGGGGGTCGAAACCCGTGCCAGTTCGCGAATGACGGGGGTGCCATCGAAATACTTCAGGCTGATCTCGAGGGTCGGGTGACCGTTCGAGTCGGTGCCGGATTCGTAGCCACGGATGTAGCCTTCGTCCGCCAGCACGTCGAGAACCCAACCGCGCAGCTTGGATGCGGGGGTCGAAACGACCGACTTGCCGCGCATCTGTGCGTTACGGATCCGGGTGAGCATATCGCCGATAGGATCGTTCATCTAAGTACCCTCCTTACCAGCTCGACTTCACGACGCCGGGCAGCTGACCGTTCGAGCCCAGTTCGCGAAGCATGATCCGGGAGACCTTGAGCTTGCGATAGTAGGCGTGCGGACGGCCCGTCAGCTGGCAGCGGTTGTGTAGACGGGTTGCCGAGGAATTGCGCGGCAGCTTCGCAAGTGCGAGGCGCGCCTTGAAACGCTCTTCCATGGTTTTGGTTTCGTCGGTCGCGATCTCTTTCAAAGCGGCACGCTTGGCGGCATATTTTTCCACCAGCGCCTGGCGCTTCTTCTCGCGT
>CAXICP010000546.1:0-2094 GCA_964022595.1 uncultured Salipiger sp. | reverse complement strand
CGCCCAGTTCGGCGGTGTCATCTTCAAGCAGCCCGTCGAAGGGCGCGGTGATCTGCAGGTTGTCCACCGCCGTCTGGGTGCGCGACAGGGCGGCGCGGGCGCTTTCGATGCGCGCCTCAAGGGTTTCGATGCCCGAGCTTGCGGATTTCAGCCCCGCCTCGGCGCTGCTGACCCCGGCTTCGGCGGCCCGCTGCGCGGCGCGCGCCCCGGCAAGCGCGGTGCGCGAGGAATAGCCGTTTTCCGAAAGCTTTTCGGCGGCGGTCAGGTTGATGCGCGCCTCTTCCAGCTGGGCCTGCGCCTGCAGCAGGGCGGACTCGGCTTCGGGGATGCGCGCTTCGACCTGGGGGCGCTGGGCCTGCGCCTCGGCCAGCGCGGCGCGCGCTTCGGCCAGCGCGCCGCCGGTGGTGCCCGGGTCCAGCCGGCACAGCAGGTCGCCGGCGGACACCTCGGTGCCCCCGGGCAGCGGTTCCGAAATCACCCGCCCGGCGATTTCCGCCGACACCTGCACCTCGCGCGAGGGTTGCGTTTCGCCGCGCAGCAGCACCGCATCGTCGATTTCCTGCGCACTTGACGCCATGGCCATCACCGCGACCGCATCGGCGCGGGGCGCCGGGGCAGGGGTGTCATCGGGATCGGCGGCAGGCGCGGCGGGCTGTTCGGCGGGGGCGATGTCGCGCGCAAAGCCCAGCAGGCGGTCGCGTTCGATCACCAGCCCGTAAAGCACGGCCACGACGACAAGGGCGGTAAGGATCGAGACGATACGCATGTGAGAATGGACTTTCCAAAGATCTTTGGGGGGCGCCTGGCCCCCTGATACACGGGAATCGCCCGCGACGCCCACACCACGGCTGAACCGCCGGGTTCAGTTTATCCACCCCGCCCGCCCCGATCAAGGCTGCCCCCGGAAGGGGCCGGGTTCGGGCGGGGCGGCCTTGGCATGGCAGCCGGTGGACTGTATGGAAGGGCCGAAGACGGAAAAGCGAGGCCCCCCTTGAGCAACCCGGACAGTTTCATCGACGAGGTGACCGAAGAGGTCCGCCGCGACCGGCTTTTCGCCCTGATGCGGCGCTACGGCTGGATCGCCGTCGTCGCGGTCATCGCGCTGGTCGGCGGGGCGGCCTGGCACGAATACGCCCAGTCGCGCCAGCGGGCGCAGGCCCAGGCGCTGGGCGATCAGGTGCTTGCCGCGCTTGACGCCGACAGCGCGCAGGCCCGCAGCGACGCGCTGGCCGCGATCGATGCGCCCACCCCCGAAACCGGCGCCGTCGTCGCGATGCTGCTGGCGACCGAGGCGGCGCAGGCCGGCGCGCCGGACACCGCGGCGCAGGCGCTGGAATCCGTGACCGTCGATGGCGATCTGCCGGAAATCTACCGCGAGATCGCCATCTGGAAGGCGATGACCCTTCAGGACAGCCCTTTGGGCGTCGAAGATCGCCGCGCCGGGCTGGAAGGGCTTGCGGTGCCGGGCCGGCCCCTGCGGCTGCTGGCCGAGGAACAGCTGGCCCTGCTGGACATCGAAACCGGCGACACCGATGGGGCGCTGGACCGGCTGCGCCGCATCGTCGAGGATTCGGAAACCACCGCGGGCTTGCGCCAGCGGGCGTCTCAGTTGATTGTGGCGCTGGGCGGCACGCTCGATGCCGGGTAAACCGGCGCGAACCAGGCAGGAACGGCAGGGGGCAGGTCTTTTGCGCATCTCGATGATCTCGGCGGGGCTCGTCGGCCTCATGGTTCTGTCCGCCTGCGAAGAGCGGGAACCGGTGCTTCAGGGCGAACGGCTTGGCACGCGCGAAGTGCTGCGCACGGTCGATCCGGACGCGCCCGAACCCGCCAACAGCGCCCGTCCGGCAGCGATTCCCGCGGCCACGACGAATGCAAGCTGGGCGCAAAGCCCGGTGTCGCCCTTTGCGCGCGTGGGCAATGCCGCGCTGCGCCGGGCGCCGCAGCTGGCCTTTGCGGTGAACATCGGCGAAGGCGACGGCAGGCGCACCCGGCTGAACGTCGACCCGGTGGTCGGCGGCGGGCGCGTTTACGTGATGGATGCGGGCCACGTGGTCAGCGCCGTCAGCCCCTTGGGGCAGATCCTGTGGCGCA
>CAXICP010000545.1:0-2107 GCA_964022595.1 uncultured Salipiger sp. | reverse complement strand
CGCCCGGCGCCCGCGGGGTGACGGGGAAGGGCGCGCGGTCAAAGCCGCCGGGATAGCGGTTCGGGGTCTTGGGGTTGAACGTATAGGTCAGCCCGGCCGCAAGGGTGGACCCGTAAAGCCATGCGCCATTCAGCTGCACGTTGTCGCTGTAACGCCAGGACAGGCCGAAATTGAAGGGCGAGCGGTGTTCGAACGACGTGTTGTCGGATTCGATGGCGTAATCGTCCGAGGAATATTCCGCCGACAGCACCATGCGTTCGTTCAGCGCGTATTGCAGCCCCGCGAACAGCGCCGCATCGCCGCGGAACCATTGTTTGGCGTCCAGCCGGCCCGTGCCCTGCACGCCCTCGGGCCCGTCGGGGCGGGTTTCGAACTTGTCGCTCAGCAGGCCAAGCGGGTTGCTGAACCCGCCCTGGCTGCCGAAACGGCCCCAGCCAAGGCCGGTGCTGGCGCGCAGGCGGCCAAAGGTCTTGGTCGCCACAAGGTATTCGCCCGCATAGATCCCGGTGCCGCCGAAATCCTGCAACCCCACCGTGACGGCGGGCATGCGGGGGCCTTCCTCAGCCAACAGGAAGCGCAGATCGAAGCTGCGGTCGTAATATTCATCGATGTCGGCAAAGCTGTCCAGATTGGCATAGCGGAACACGCCCGAGATGCGCGGCGTGATCTGGAAATGCGCCGTCAACCTGCGCGAGCCGTCCAGCATGGTCAGCGACAGGTCGATATCCGCATCGCGCGCCGGATGCGCCGAGGGCATGTCGACGATCCCGGGCACGCCCATGAAATTCAGCGTCGGGCGGTTCCAGGCCCATTGGCTTTCCTGCGGAAGCGCCGCTTGGGCCGACAGGACGCAAAGCGACGAGGCAAGCACGAGCTTCCGTGCGGCGCGCCTGCCCTGTCCTGATCCTGCCGAAACCCGCATCCTGTCCTCCGCCGTGCCGCGTTGCCGGTCAGGCGATGCCTGCCGTCATCTTCTTGTTTGGCCGCATTGTCGCGCGCAGGGCACGGGTCTGCAAACGTCTCGGGCCGGCGGGGGCGCCTTGGGGCGTCAATCGTGTCCTTCTGCACACAGGAACGCGGCGCGGTTCTGCCCAGCGGCTGGGCGAGCGGCGGTGTTTGGGGGCAGGTTCGGGCCACGCCCGGGCCGGCGCCGTGCCCGACAGGCGCGCCCGCGTTGACAGGGCGAAGCGGCTCATGCGACCTGTGCTGCGGCAGACCAGCACGAAAGGCCCATCCATGCTAGAGATCCAGCCGACCGCCTTGCCCGGCGTTCTTGTCCTGACACCGCGCCGGTTCGGGGATGCGCGGGGCTTCTTCTGCGAAAGCTGGAACGCCAGGCGGATGGCCGAACACGGCCTGCATTACGATTTCGTGCAGGACAACCATTCCATGTCGGCGCAGGTGGGCACGGTGCGCGGGCTGCATTTCCAGTCGCCGCCCCATGCGCAGGCCAAGCTGGTGCGCTGCGGGCGCGGCGCGCTGTTCGACGTGGCGGTGGACATCCGCAAGGGCTCGCCCACCTACGGGCAATGGGTCGGCGAAGAGCTGAGCTTTGAAAACGGCAAGCAGCTGCTGATCCCGGCGGGCTTCCTGCATGGCTTTGCAACGCGCGCCCCGGATACCGAAATCTGCTACAAGTGCACCGATTACTACGCCCCCGAATGCGACGGCGCGGTGCGGTTCGACGACCCGGACATCGGCATCGACTGGGGTCTTTCGGGCGAGGCGCTGCTGTCGGACAAGGACGCCGCCGCGCCGCTGCTGGCTCAGATCGACAGCCCCTTCACATGGGAGACCACCGCATGAAGCTGCTTGTCACCGGGGGCGCCGGGTTCATCGGCGCGGCCGTGGTGCGGCGCGCCGTGGCGCAGGGCCATTCGGTCGTGAACCTGGATGCGCTGACCTATGCCGCCTGTCTGGACAACGTGGCCAGCGTCGCCGACAGCCCGCTTTACGCCTTCGAACAGGCCGACATCCGCGACCGCGCCGCGCTGGATCGCATCCTTGCCGATCACCAGCCCGACGCGATCATGCACCTTGCCGCCGAATCCCACGTGGACCGCAGCATCGACGGGCCGGGCACCTTTATCGACACCAATGTCATGGG
>CAXICP010000544.1:0-2110 GCA_964022595.1 uncultured Salipiger sp. | reverse complement strand
AACGTGCAGTGGTCGCCGATGGATGCCACCCGCACCGAATGGGATTACCTGTGCCGCGTGGTCGAGATTGCCATCAAGGCCGGCGCCACCACCATCAACATCCCCGACACCGTTGGCTATACCGCGCCCAACGAAAGCGCCGAGCTGATCCGCAAGCTGATCGCCACGGTGCCCGGCGCCGATGACATCATCTTTGCCACCCATTGCCACAACGACCTTGGGCTTGCGACCGCCAACGCGCTGGCCGCTGTCGAAGGCGGCGCGCGCCAGATCGAATGCACCATCAACGGGCTGGGCGAACGCGCGGGCAACACCGCGCTGGAAGAGGTGGTCATGGCGCTGCGCACCCGCGGCGACATCATGCCCTTCTACACCGGGGTCGAAACGAAGAAGATCATGCACATCTCGCGCCGCGTCGCGACGGTGGCGGGTTTCCCGGTGCAGTTCAACAAGGCCATCGTGGGCAAGAACGCCTTTGCGCATGAAAGCGGCATCCACCAGGACGGCATGCTCAAGAACAAGGAAACCTTCGAGATCATGCGCCCCGAGGATGTCGGCCTTGCAGGCACCTCGCTTCCGCTTGGCAAACACTCGGGCCGCGCCGCGCTGCGCGCCAAGCTCAAGGAACTTGGGGTCGAGGTGGGGGACAACCAGCTCAAGGACATCTTCGTGCGGTTCAAGGATCTCGCCGACCGCAAGAAAGAGGTCTACGACGACGACATCCTTGCCCTTGTCACCGCGCACATGGCCGACGATCAGGAAAACCACCTGGAAATCGTTTCGCTCAAGGTGATCTGCGGCACCGCCGGCCAGGCCGAGGCCGTGCTTGAAATGGAAGTCGGCGGCGCCGAGGCCAGCGCCGATGAATTCGGCGACGGGCCGGTCGATGCGACCTTCAAGGCGGTGCGCAAGCTTTACCCCAACAAGGCCCGCCTGCAGCTTTACCAGGTCAGCGCCGTGACCGAAGGCACCGACGCGCAGGCCACCGTGTCCGTGCGCCTGGAAGAAGACGGCAAGATCGCCACCGGCCAGTCGGCGGATACCGACACGGTCGTCGCATCCGCCCGCGCCTATGTGAACGCGCTGAACCGCCTGCACGTGCGCCGCAGCAAGACCGGATCGGACGTCAAGGAAATCAGCTACAAGGATGTGACCTGACGCATCCAGTGCCAAAGGGCCGGGCGACAGCATCGCCCGGCCCCCGTTTTCCGGCCGCCCCGGTCAGATCAGGAACAGCCCGTCGTCCTGCGCGAAATCGATGAAGGCGACCTCGTCGGCGACGTGATTGGTTTCGCTGTCGTGGCTCTGGTCTTCCTGGGCGAACACCGTGCCCGCATCCAGATCCTGGCGGATGACCGCCGGATCGGTGCCGTTGATCCTGGTAATCTGGGCAAAATCGAATTCATCCGCGATGGCAACAGACGCGCTGCCAATCTGGATCGACCCGGTGGCGAAGTCTTCGAAATCGCCGTCCTCGAAGGCGATGAAGCCCACGGTTTCCACCGCGTGACCCAGCGTGTCCGCTTCGGTTTCCGCCAGCGACACGTCGAACCCCGAGGCGCTGACATTGTCGATGCGCGCGGTGACGAAGTTTCCGCCCTGCTTGCTGTTCACCGTCGCGAACACCCGCGTATCGGCGCCCGACAGTTCACCCTCGAAGGCCACCGGGGTCGACCCCTGGTCCAGCGTGGTCTGGTAGACCTTGCCGGTATCCACCAGCCCCGCCTCGATCACCGCGCCGTTCTGAAGAACGTGCCGGCCCGCTTCGACCACCATGTAGCTGACGGTTTCGACCGTGTGGATGCCATCGGCATTGTCGGGTTCGATCAGCTCGATTTCAAAGCTGGTGCCGGTGACGGCGCTGACCCGGGTTTCGACCATCTCGTGCCCGTTCATGGTCTTGACGAAGGCGACCACCACCGGGTTCTCGTATTCGGCCAGCAAATCGACGGTGATCGGATCGCTGCCGACCGACAGCGTGCCGCGTTCGCCCACGGTGTTGCCGGCATGGGCAAAGCTGGTTTCGCCCAGTTCGTCCGCCGACACCCCCTTCAGCGTGACCGAGCTTTCGCCCACGGTAAGCACCGCGTCGGCGCCCTGCTGGGTGATC
>CAXICP010000543.1:0-2113 GCA_964022595.1 uncultured Salipiger sp. | reverse complement strand
TTCGTAGCCGGGCCGCAGGATATCCATCCAGCGCCCGACGAAGCTGGTCTTTTCCTCAAGCTCGGGCGCGCGGCCTTCGCACATGTCCAGGCAGCCCCGGACGCCGCCGCAACTGGAATGGCCCATGACGATCACATGCGCGACCTTCAGCGCGGTCACGGCGTATTCGACCGCGGCGGACGTGCCGTGGTGATCGCCATCCGGCTCGTAGGGGGGCACCAGGTTGGCGATGTTGCGATGGATGAAGAATTCGCCCGTGTCGGCCCCGAAGATCGACGTGACATGCACGCGGCTGTCGCAGCAAGAAATGACCATCGCGCGGGGGTGCTGCCCCTCGGACGCAAGACGGCGGAACCAGGCGTGGTTCTCGGAGTAGCTCGTTGCCTTCCAGCCGTTGTACCGCTGGACGAGATACTGCGGGAGAGGTCGCGCTCTGTGCATCAGATCCTCCTGTTCGCACGGTGATCCCCTGCCATTACGCGCAATTCGACCGGAATTCGAGACAAGAAATGGATCGGGTCTAACCTTTTGGGAACTAACGACAGGTATCCCCCTGCCAAGTGGGGAAGCGATGAAGGAATGGACGTGGTGGAACAGGTTGCAGTGCTTTCGCCGAACGAGAAGGCCGGGCTCGACCCCGAGCGGCTCGAAGGGCTTTATGAACGGCTTGGCGCGCAGGAAGGCGAAGACGTTCTTTGCCGCGCCATGGAAGAACTGGCCTTTCGCCTTGGCCAGGCGGATCGGCTTTACGAGCAGGCGGATTTCGCCGAAATGCGCCAATGCGCGCGCGCCCTGGGCGCAATCGCGGACCAGATCGGGATGAGCGCGCTTAACCGCATTTCCGGCGACGTGGTGCAATGCATCGACGATGGCGACCCGGTGGGGCTGGCGGCGACGCTGGCGCGCATGGCCCGGGTGGGCGAACGGTCGCTTTATGCGGTCTGGGACCTTCAGGACATCACCGTCTAGCGCACCCCCTTGCAGGCGCCACGCGGCTCGCTAGGCTGGCGCGGATTTCACCTGCCAAGGACCCACGCCATGCCCTTTCGTTTCGCCGCACCGTCGGACGATGCCCTGCCGCTTCACGTCATCGATCAGGACGGGCTGCAAGACTGGCTGACCACGCAGACCGCCCCGGTCCGCGCCTGGGTCGGCGCCAGCGGGTTTGCGGGGGGCATCGGTGAAACGCTGCTGCTGCCGGGCGCCGATAGCCGCCCGGTCGGCGCGCTTGCGGGATACGGCACCGGGGCCGCGCGCCGGCGCACCCGCTTCGCGCTTGCCGCCGCGGCGGCGTCGCTTGCCGCAGGGGTGTATCGCATCGCCTCCGGCCTGCCCGCCGAAAAGGCCGCCGAGGAATCGCTGGGCTGGCTGCTGTCGTCCTATGCCTTCACGCGCTACGCCGGAACCGCGCGCGACGGCGCCCGGCTGATCGCCCCGGACGGCGTCGATGCCGCGCGGATCGAAATCCTGGCAGAGGCCGAGGCGCTGACCCGCGATCTGGTGAACACGCCCGCGTCCGACATGGGGCCCGCCGAACTGGAAGCCGCCGCGCGCGAACTTGCGCAGCGCTTTGGCGCCAGCATCGACGTGACCCAGGGCGACGCCCTGCGCGAGGGGTTTCCGATGATCCACGCAGTGGGGCGCGCCAGCCCCCGGGCGCCCCGGCTGATCGATCTGCGCCGCGGGTCAAGCGGGCCGCGCCTGACGCTGGTCGGCAAGGGCGTGTGTTTCGACACCGGCGGGCTGAACCTCAAGCCCGGCAGTTCGATGGGGCTGATGAAAAAGGACATGGGCGGGGCGGCCAACGTGCTGGGCCTAGCGCAGGCGATCATGGCGCTGGACCTGCCCCTGCAGCTGCGGGTGCTGATCCCGGCGGTGGAAAATTCGGTTTCGGGCGATGCGTTCCGCCCGCAGGACATCCTGACCTCGCGCAAGGGGCTGACGGTCGAAATCAACAACACCGACGCCGAGGGGCGGCTGGTTCTGGCCGATGCGCTGGCCCTCGCGGATGAGGAACGCCCCAATCTGATCGTGTCCATGGCCACCCTGACCGGCGCGGCGCGCGTTGCCGTGGGGCCGGATCTTGCGCCCTTCTACTGCGACGACGACCGCA
>CAXICP010000542.1:0-2114 GCA_964022595.1 uncultured Salipiger sp. | reverse complement strand
CGGCCCCCCGCGCTGGCCCTCCGGGCCGAGGCGTTGCCCCGGGCCCTGCCCGACCGGCTTCCGGACGCGGCGCCGCCCGCCCGGCTGCACGGAGACCTGTGGACCGGCAACGCGCTGTTCAGCGGCCCGCGCGCCTACCTGATCGACCCCGCCTGCTACCATGGGGACCCCGAGGTCGATCTGGCCATGCTGGACCTGTTCGGCGCCCCGCCGCCCGATTTTCACCGCGCCTATGGCCCGCAGGCCCCGGACCGCGCCGAGCGGCGCCCGATCTACCAGCTGTTTCCGGCGCTGGCCCACCACCGGTTGTTCGGCGCCAGCTACCAGCGGCTTGTGCAGGGGGCGCGGCTTGAGGGCGCGAACGGCTTTGCCAGCACCGTGACCGCATCGCGCGCGCCCAGGCCGCGCATCAGCGCGCTTGAGGCGCCGTTGAACCCGTGCACGGTCACGATCCAGCCATCGCAGCCCGCCGCGCGCGCCCGCGCTTCGAACCGCAGCGCAAGCCGGCGCGCGATTCCGCGCCGCCGCCACGAAGGCGCCACGGCGATGTGATCCAGCACCGCCACGCTGCGCGCGCATGCCACCGCATCGCCGGGCAGATCGCGGCGCCGCCACAGCAGGTAGCCGCGCGCCACCCCTTCGGTGCGGTAGACAAGACCCCGCGCCCCGGATGCCAGCAGGTCCGCCAGATGCTGCGCCAGCGCGCCATCGCTGGCATCGCCATGAAACCGCCCCGGCACCTGCGCCGCATGCAGCGCGTTGAGCGCGCGCAGCAGCGGGACAAGCTGCGGCAAATCATCCGGCTGAAGATCGTCGATCATAAAAAGGGCCTCCTTGGCTATGCGCCTGGAGGCCCTTTGCAATCTGTCATGTCGCCCCCGGATCGCACGGGGACAAAGCAGTCGGCGCGCGGGTTATGCGCGTTCTGCATATTCCATGGTTTCGGTGTTCACGATGATGTCCTCGTCCTGCCCGACGAAGGGCGGCACCAGCACGCGGATACCGTTGTCAAGCACGGCGGGCTTGAAGCTGTTCGCGGCGGTCTGACCTTTGACCACCGGCTCGGTTTCGACGATCTTGCAGGTGACCTTTTGCGGCAGGCTTGCGCTAAGCGCCTCGGCCTCGTGGAATTCCACGACGATGGTCATGCCGTCCTGCAGGAACGGGCGACGCTCGCCCAGGATCTCGGCATCCAGCTGGACCTGGTCGTAGGTTTCCGTATCCATGAAGATCAGCTGACCGGAATCTTCGTAAAGGAACTGCATGTCCTTCTGTTCCAGCCGGACACGTTCGACCTTGTCCGCAGAGCGGAAGCGTTCGTTCAGCTTGGACCCGTTGCGCAGGTTCTTCATTTCGACCTGCGCGAACGCGCCACCCTTGCCGGGCTTCACATGGTCGACTTTGACGGCAGCCCAGAGGCCTCCGTTATGCTCCAGCACGAAGCCGGGGCGGATCTCGTTACCGTTGATCTTGGGCATGGGCAAAACTTTGGCAAAAGGTTGATGACTCTCTGACGGGTCCTATATCTGCCCAGTCGCTCCCGTGCAAGGCAACGAGATCTTGATCGTGCGCGGCGTGAGATATGCAGAAGTCACATGGGTGCCATGCATCCTCGGTGTATCCGAATCATTCGGAATGGTCCATAACGCCACACACGCCGAAAAAGACAAGAGCAATAATCAAAGGTCGAATCATGAAAGATTTCGTGGATAGCACAGCCTTCAACGCCGAACAGGGCAATCGCGCGCGCAAGCTCTTTGCGGCGGTTGTGCTGGCTGCGCTCGACGACGCAATCGCCGACGACAAGAAATACGGCAATGGCCCCGAGCAGATCGCCCGCTGGGCACGTTCGCGCGACGGGCGCGAAGTCCTGAGCTGCGCCGGGATCGACCCCAACGAACGTGTGGTGTCCGGTCTTATGGAATTCGTGGGCAAGGGTGTGCGCACCTCGGTCGCGCTGTCGCGCGAGGAAAGCGAACGCCGTCACGCCGCCGCTGCTGCGGAGCAGGCCGAAGCCGCCTGACCGCACCGCGCCGGGGCGTCCGAAAACGGCCCCCTGCGGTGACGCACCCTCGGCAGGGCAGCCGGAAAACCTGTTGGCCTTGCATGAATTG
>CAXICP010000541.1:0-2150 GCA_964022595.1 uncultured Salipiger sp. | reverse complement strand
GAGCTGGGGACGGCCGGCCCGCACGGCGCGCCGCCCCCCTTTTGCGCATCGAACCGGCCTTTCTGGGGCCGAACCACGACCCCGAGCCGCCCATCGGCCTGCTGCTGGACCGCAGCGGCGTGCATTTCGACGCGCGCGCCCCGTCCGATCTGGAAACGCTGCTGGCGACCCACCCGCTGGACGATCACGTCCTGCTGGAACGCGCGCGCGGCGCCATCGCGCGGATGCGCTCGGGGCAGATGACCGGGTCCGCCGCGCAGGACCCCGCCCTGCCCGCGCCCGATCCGGGCTATGTTCTTGTGATCGACCAGCCCGCCGGCGATGCGTCGGTCATGGCATCGGGCGCCGATCGCACCCGCTTTCGCGAAATGCTGTACTGGGCGCAGGAAGAAAACCCCGGCGCGCGCATCGTGATCCACATGCACGGCGAAACGGGCCCGCGCAGCAAGGGCCATTTTCGCAAGGGGGACGCGGGCGGGCGCATCGCGCTGCACATGGACCCGGTGTCGCCCTGGGCGCTGCTGGACGGGGCGGTGGCGGTCTATACCATCAGCGCGCAGATGGGGTTCCAGGCGATCCTTGCCGGCCACCGCCCGCGCGTGTTCGGCACGCCCTTCTACGCCGGCTGGGGCCTGAGCGACGATGAAACCCCCGTCATGCGCCGCACCCGCGCGCTGACGCGCACCCAGCTTTTCGCCGCCGCGATGATCCTTTACCCCACCTGGTACGACCCTTGCCGCGACCGTTTGTGCAGCCTTGAGGAAACGCTTGCCCATCTCG
This sequence comes from uncultured Salipiger sp., assembly GCA_964022595.1. Lineage (GTDB taxonomy): Bacteria > Pseudomonadota > Alphaproteobacteria > Rhodobacterales > Rhodobacteraceae > Salipiger. The sequence continues at coordinate 1,370 of CAXICP010000541.1, read as the reverse complement.
AATCGCAGGCCCGCGCCTGGCGCGAGGATCGCCACGGCTGGGTTGCCACCGGCGTGCCCGGGGCCAAACGTGCCCACCTGCAGAAATTCTTCGGCGCGCATCACCCGGTGGTCTTTGCCGATACCGCCGCGCAGGCCCGTGCGCGCGCGGATGTGCCCCCCGACAGCGGCCGCACGCCGCCGCGCATCATGGCCTGGGCCAGCACCGCGACCGACACCCAGGCGGCGCGGGTCGAAGACGGCTTTCTGCGCCCGCAAGGGGCCGGGGCGCCGCTGTCGATGATCTGCGATCCCATGGGGTTTCACGACGATGCCTCCCGCCCTTCGGCGCTGGAAAAGCTGATCGCCGACGCGCCCCTGCTGCGCGACGACGCGCTGCTGCGGGCAGAGCGGCTGGCCGCCCGGCTGGTGGCGCTGGAAACGCCAAGCGACGCGCTGCCGCCCGGCCATCGCATCCTTGTGCCCGGCCAGCCCGAAGATGGCGGCGCGCAGACGATGCGCAATGCCGAGCTGCTGGAACGGGCGCGCGCCGAAAACCCCGGCGCGGTGATCCTGTGGCACCCCCACCCCGACGCCCCGGGTGGGCAGCCCCCCGGCGCCATCGACGCGCTGACCGTCACCGCCGAAATGGGCGCGCTGCTGGGCGCGGTGGACGAGCTGTGGACCATCGACTCGCCCGCCGGGTTTCAGGCGCTGCTGCGCGGTCTGCCCGTCACCACGCTTGGCGCGCCGTTCTATGCGGGCTGGGGCCTGACGCGCGACCTTGGGCCGGTGCCCGCGCGGCGCCTGTCCGGCCCGCGCCCCACGCTGGCGGGGCTGGTCCACGCCGCCCTGATCGATTACCCGCGCTACCGCGACCCCGTCACCGGCCTGCCCTGCCCGCCCGAGGTGATCGTCGACCGCCTTGCCGCCGCAAGGGGGCCGCGCGGCGCGGGGGGCGGCAAACTGCGCACCCTGCTTGCCGCCCTTGCCAAGGCCGCGCGCCGATAGGCCCCTGCCCCTTGTTCCGCGCCCTTCGCGCTGCGATATAGCGTGCAACGGGTTCCGGCCGCCGCGCGGCCATCAACAATCAGGAGACACCAGATGCTGAAAGGTTTGGGCGGGCTTGGCGACATGGCCAAGATGATGAAGACCGCGCAGGAAATGCAGGGCAAGATGGCCCAGCTGCAAGAAGACCTTGCCACGCTCGAAGTGGTGGGTGAATCCGGCGCCGGGCTGGTCAAGGCCACCGCCACAGCCAAGGGCGAGCTCAAGGCGCTGGACATCGACCCGTCGATCTTCAACGGCGATGACAAAGAAGTGGTCGAGGACCTGATCCTTGCCGCCGTCAAGGATGCCCAGGCCCGCGCGCAGGAACGCGCCCAGTCCGAA
>CAXICP010000540.1:0-2153 GCA_964022595.1 uncultured Salipiger sp. | reverse complement strand
TGGTGCCGCGGGTCGGGGGGCACATGGGCGTCGTCTACTTCGGCCTCCGGGCGGATGACACGCCGCCCGTGGGCCCTGCCGCCGATGGGGCGGGGGCGATTTGGCGCGGAGATCCGATCAAGACGGGCCTGCAGGGCTTTGCCTATGACATCCGCACCGCGCTGCTGCCGTTCCTGTTCATCTTCAACACCGACCTGCTGCTGATCGACGTGACGCTTCTGCACGCGGTGTTCATCTTCTTCGTGGCGCTGCTGGCGATGCTGCTGTTCGCCGCCGCGACGCAGGGCTATTTCATCGCGAAATCGCGGATCTGGGAAAGCGCCGTGCTGCTGCTGATCGCCTTTACCCTGTTCCGGCCCGGCTTCTTCCTGGACATGGTCGAAGACCCCTACGTGACCGCGTCGGGCCCGGCGGCGCTGGAACTGATGGCCGAGGAACCAAGTGGCACGATGATCCGCATCAACGTCGAAGGCCCCGATTTCGACACCGGGCGGATGCGCCCCACCACCATCCAGATCCCCGCCGTGGCGGGTGATGGCGAGGCCGCTCTGGATGCGCAGGGCCTGACGGTGATGGAAGACGGCGGCACGCTGGTACTGGAGGAACCCTTCCCCGGCACGCCCTTCTTCGACCAGATCGGCACCGAATACGACTATTACGGCGACCAGCCGGTGGTGATCTCGGCGGTCGAGGTGGAAAACGACCGCCTGCCCAAAGAGATCTTCTTCATCCCGGCGCTGCTGCTGCTTGCCGGGGTCGTGATGATCCAGCGCCCGCGCGCCACGCAGCCCGCCTTCTGAGGGACATGACATGACCAACCCCATCCTGCTTGCGGTCGACATCAACGACCTTGCCTCATCGGATCACCTTGCGCAGGCCGCCATCGGAATGGCCCGCGCACAGGGGTCGGAAATCCATGTGCTGAACGTGATCCCCGGTTCGGGCATGGCGATGGTCGGCGCCTACATGGGCGCCAACCAGGAAAAGCGCATCCGCACCGAGGCGCGCGAACGCCTTGCCGCCTGGGCCGAAACCGTGCTGCCCGAGGAACTGTTCGCCGGGCTGCACGTCACGCAGGGCACCATCTACCACGAGATCATCGACGCGGCGAACAAGCTGTCCGCATCGGCCATCGTGGTGGGGGCGCATCGCCCCGCGCTCAAGGACTATCTTGTGGGGCCGAACGCCGCGCGGGTGGTGCGCCATGCCTCGCAGACCGTGCTGGTCGTGCGATGACGCCCATCGACGCGCAGGACGCCGATCTTCCCGGCATCCTGGCCATCTACAACGACGCGGTGCGCAACACGCTGGCGATCTGGAACGAGACCGAGGTCGACCTGGAAAACCGCCGCGCCTGGTGGCAGGGGCGGCTGGCGCAAGGGTATCCGGTGCTGGTGTGCCATGACGAAAGCGGCGGCGTGGCGGGCTATGCCAGCTATGGCGACTGGCGCCCCTTCGAAGGGTTCCGCCACACGGTGGAACATTCGATCTACATCCGCGCCGACCTGCGCGGGCGCGGCCTTGCCAAGGGCCTGCTGTCGGCGCTGATCGCAAGGGCCACCGACGCGGGCAAGCACGTCATGGTCGCGGGCATCGAAAGCGGCAATGCCGCGTCCATCCGCCTGCATGAACGCGCCGGTTTCCAAACCGTCGCGACCATGCCGCAGGTGGGGTGCAAGTTCGGGCGCTGGCTGGACCTGACCTTCATGCAGCTTGCGCTGGACGCGCGCGCTGCCCCCGGCCCCTAGGCGCGCGGCCTAGCCGGCGGCGGCGTAGTCCCTGATGCGATCGACCATGGCGCGCAGCCCGTTGGACCGCTGCGCCGACAGGTGGTCGTTCAGCCCCAGCCGCCCCAGTTCGGCGCGCGCGTCGGTCGCCGCCACCTCGGCGACGGGGCGCCCGTCGTAAAGTTTGTGCAGCACCGCGATCAGGCCGCGCACGATCATCGCGTCGCTGTCGCCCTGAAAGCTGAACCGCCCCCCTTCGATCTGCGGATGCAGCCAGACCTGGCTGGCGCAGCCTTCGACCTTGGTGGCAGGCACCTTCAGCGCCTCGGGCAGCGGCGGCATCGCCTTGCCCAGTTCGATCACCATGCGGTAGCGGTCTTCCCAATCTTCGAGGAATTCGAAATCCTCGACCAGCTCTTCAAAGCT
>CAXICP010000539.1:0-2169 GCA_964022595.1 uncultured Salipiger sp. | reverse complement strand
TTGAACCCGCCCCAGCAGGTGGATCGGCTCGCGCTCGCAATTCGTCAGGTCGACGCGGGAATCGGGGGCCGGATGGCCTTCGGCGGAAGCCATGGATCAGGTCCTTGTCAGTCGGGTTGCGCGTCGGCTGCGGCACGGAAAACCCCGTACCCGGCTATCACGTCGCGGATCAGATGTTCCGCCTGTTCGGACGTGGGCGCGATGGAGTCAAGCAATGTGCAATGTCCGCGCCACATCTGCGGCGCCGGGCAGGCCAGGAAATAGGACGGAATCGCGACCGGCGGCGTCTGGGCCATCAGCTCGCGGCGCAGCACCTCGGTCCCAAGGCGCGAGCCCAGAACAAGGTAGTCGGCGGCGATCGGGTCCAGCGGGCGGGCAAGGGGCGGCGCGGGGTGCACCGCGCGCCCTGCCCCGCCCGCATCGGCGCCAAGATCGTCGTCCAGCCGCGCCAGCAATTCTCCCACCAGCGCGCCCGCCGCCATGCGGGCCGGGTCGATCCCATCGCACAACGCACAAAGGGCCGCCCGCTGGGCCGCCAGGAACCACGCAAGATGCGCGGCCGGGTCTTGTGTGTATCGAAGGAACAGCGTTTCGCTGTCATCATGCGCCGCACGTGTCGCCCGCCGCAATGCGTGGCGAAATCCCTGCGGCCCCGCCCTGTCATGCGGAGTTCTCAATCCACCGTGTTCCTCGTGTCCCCGGACCTTCAGCCCTGCCCCGTAAAGAACCACTAACGCACGGACGCGCCAAAAGGTTCCCGACCTTTTGAAAAATTTTTACCGCGCCGCGCGCTACTGCGCGTCCGGCGTGCCCAGAAGACGTTCCATTTCGCCCATCAGCACCTCGACCAGTTCCCGGTCGACCCGCGCGCCCTGCACGCGGATGAACCAGCCCTGCCCGTCTTCGCCCGATTGCAGCGTCACGCCAGCATCGGTGCGCACCCGCCGCCCCGCGCCCGATTGACGCGGCCACCACCGACGTGTACGCCCCCCCCCCCCCCGGCGCGCCTCCGCGCGGGGGCGCCCGCCGCGCCGGGTGTCGGGCATCGGGTCCAGCCCCGCAAGCGCATCGGCGATCATCTGCGATTCATCCGCCGGCGTTTCGGGCACCCGTTCGGCCAGCGCCTCGCGCAGGCGCGCCTCGGCCCCGCCGCGCAGCGCCGCCGCCAGCGCCAGCCCGTCCTTTTCCTTGATGAGGTCGGGAAAGGTCAGCATGTCGCCCAGTTCTTCAAAGATCAGCGCAAAGCTGCGGATCTTGGACCGCTTCGCCTTGGAGGCCTGCGGAAACAGCGCGCCCACCGCTTCCTCGGTGTTCACGAACGCGCCCTGCTGCGCCGCGATCACCGCGATGCGCCCGCGTTCATAGGGCGACAGCGCCGAGCGGATCTCGTTTTCCTCGATCATCGCGGCGAACGTGCCGCCCATGGCCTCGGGGTCGCGCACCACCGCCTTGATGGTGGCATGGGCCTCCAGCTGGGTCATGGCGTGCAGATCGCGCATCGCCCGCAGGCGCCGATAGCCCGACAGCAGCCCCCATTTCGGCCCGCCCCGCGCATCCGCCCGTTCGAACACCTCGATCGGCAGGCGCAGCCCGTTGCGCGCAATCGACGCCTTGAGCTCTTCCATCTGCTCGAAATCCATCACCACCCGGTCGCGCACCAGCGCGTCGGCCTCGATGTCGCCCAGCGGGATTTCCAGCAGCACCAGCCCGCGCTCGCGCGCCTCGCGGTGGGCCTGCGCGTCGACCCGGTCGCGCGCGGCCGTCTCGCGCGCCTCTGGGGGGCGGGGGTCATGCCCCGATGCGGCCTCGGCGGCCACCTGCGCGATGGGCGCCGCGCGCCCCGGCCGCCCGGCAGAGAATTCCGCCTCGAGTCGCTGCAATTCATCCGGCGAGGGCGCCTCTAGCTTCCTGCGTTTCGCCATTTACGATGCCTCCCTCTGCCCGGCCCCACCGGCGGCCTTCTCCGCCTCGGCCATCTTCAGATCCCGCCACCAGGTGCCAAGGATCACCTCTTTGACCTCGGCCCAGGTGCGGTCGAACGTCTCGCGCCCGCGCACATAGGTGTCACGGTTGAAATCGCGGTAATCGGTTTCATAGATGCCGCTGACCTGCTCGCCCGCCTGCCCCACCATTGCCGTCACCTCCTGGCGGTAGGTGGTCATGACTTCG
>CAXICP010000538.1:0-2179 GCA_964022595.1 uncultured Salipiger sp. | reverse complement strand
GTTGCGAACGCCCTGCCGTCGATCAGCTGCGCTGTCATTTGAGCGTCTCGGTCAACTCGGGCACGGCATCGAACAGATCGGACACCAGGCCGAAATCTGCAACCTGGAAGATCGGCGCTTCTTCGTCCTTGTTGATGGCGACGATGATCTTGCTGTCCTTCATCCCGGCAAGGTGCTGGATCGCACCAGAGATGCCGCAGGCGATGTAAAGATCGGGGGCGACCACCTTGCCGGTCTGGCCGACCTGCTTTTCGTTCGGCGCGAACCCGCTGTCCACCGCCGCGCGCGATGCGCCAACGGCCGCGTCCAGCGTGTCGGCAAGACCTTCGATCATCGCAAAGTTCGCTTCGGAGCCGACGCCGCGCCCGCCAGAGACCACCACTTTCGCCGAGGTCAGCTCGGGGCGGTCCGAGGTCACGACGCGGTCTTCGATCCACGCGGACAGATCGCCTGACGCCACCGGTTCAAGCGTTTCGATGGGGACAGAGCCCGTGGCTGGGGCCGCTTCGAACCCTGCGGTGCGGATGGTCAGAACCTTGACCGGGTCGCGCGACTGAACGGTCTGGATCGCATTGCCCGCATAGATGGGCCGCACGAAAGTATCGGCGTTTTCGATGGCCACGACATCGGAAATCACCATCACGTCCAGACGCGCCGCCAGACGCGGCAGGGTCGCCTTGGCCGCCGAGGTCGCGGGGGCCACGATATGGGTGAAGCCCGGCGCGCAGGCGCACAGAAGCTCGGTAAGGGCCTCGGGCATCTGGTGGCCATAGTCTGCCCCCTGCACATGCAGCACCTTGGCGACGCCGGCCAGCGCGGCCAGGGGCGCGGGGTCAACGCCGTCGCCCGCAGCCAGAACCGTGACCGGCCCCAAGGCGGTTGCAGCCGCCAGGGCTTTGGCCGTGGCATCAAGCGCAATGGTTGCGCCAGAGATTTCTGCGACAAGAAGTACCGACATCAGGCCACCCCTGCTTCTTTGAGTTTGGAAACCAGCTCTGCGACAGAGCCCACTTTCTGGCCTGCCGCGCGCATCGCAGGCTCTTCGGTCCTGACCACGGCAAGGCGCGGCGAGACATCGACGCCGAAATCCGCCGGAATCTTCTTTTCAAGCGGCTTTTTCTTGGCCTTCATGATGTTGGGCAAGGATGCATACCGCGGCTCGTTAAGGCGCAGGTCACAGGTCACGATGGCCGGAAGCCTGACCTCGACCACCTGCAACCCGCCATCCACTTCGCGGGTGATGCGCGCGGTGCCGTCGGTGATCTTTAGCCCCGAGGCCGAAGTGGCCTGCCCCCAACCCAGAAGCGCGGCCAGCATCTGGCCCGTCGCGTTCATGTCGTTGTCGATGGCCTGCTTGCCCGCGATCACAAGACCCGGCTGTTCCGCCTCGACAACCTTGTGCAACAGCTTCGCCACGGCCAGCGGTTCGATGTCGGTGTGAACATCTTCGGCCGCCGTGATCAGAATGGCGCGGTCGGCCCCCATGGCCAGCGCGGTGCGCAGGGCTTCTTCGGCCTTGGCAACGCCGATGGACACCGCGACCACTTCGCTTGCGACACCGTTTTCCCTGAGGCGCACGGCCTCTTCTATGGCAATCTCGTCGAACGGATTCACCGACATTTTCACATTGGCAAGATCGACGCTGCTGCCGTCCGCTTTCACGCGAACCTTGACGTTGTAATCGACCACGCGTTTCACAGGAACGAGAATTTTCATGGATTCATATCCTTACGAGGAAAGGGGGGCTGCTCAGGCGCGGATGCGTGCGTATTCGGGGTCGTAAAGGTCTGGCGCGTCCACTTTCGCCGCGATCGGTTCGCCGATCACTTCGACAAAGACCTCGGTGCCGATGGCCGCGAGGGCCGGGTCGACAAAGCCCATGGCGATGTTCTTGCCCGTCCGGTAGCCCCAGCCCGCCGAGGTGACCGTGCCGACGCATTTGCCATCCGCATCCACGATGCTGTCGCCCCCATGCGCCGGTGCGTGGGTGCAATCGATCACCAGCGACACGAAGCTGCGGCGTGGGCCGTCTTGGTGCACCTTGACCAGGGCGTCCTTGCCGATGAACGCCGGCTTGTCGAGCTTGACGAAACGGGGCAGATCGCTTTCGAACGGGTTGAATTCGGTGATCAGATCGGCCTTCCAGTGACGGTAGCCTTTTTCAAGCCGCATGGATTCC
>CAXICP010000537.1:0-2201 GCA_964022595.1 uncultured Salipiger sp. | reverse complement strand
CTGCTGTTCAGCGCGCGCGACACCGCGGCGCAGCTACGGCGCGAAGGGGGCCCAGAGCGGACCGAGGACGCCGCGCACCTGCTGGTGCAGATCCGCAAGGAGCTTGAAACCAGGCTGGCCGCCTGACGCCGGGCAGGCCGCCGCGCCCGCAAGGGAAAAAGACCAGGAGGCAGATCAAGATGACCACCGCGACCCCCAACCCGCCGTCCGTACCCTGCGCACCCTTCACGGCGCTGCGCGGGCTGGCCGACCGGCTGGGCGCGTATGATGCGGAACTGGCGAAGCTTGCAGGCAGCGACGAGCGGTCCATCGCCCGGCAGGCCCGCCGCCTGCAACGACAGATGCGCGATTTCGAACCGGCGGTGACCTTCTTCGGCCAGGTCAAGGCGGGCAAGACCACGCTGGTCAATGCGCTGGCGGGCTGGCCGGGGCTGTTGCCGGCGGACGTCAACCCGTGGACCTCGGTGGTGACGTCGTTGCACCTGTCGCCGCAGGGCGGTTCGGTGACCGACGCTCGGCGTTCCGGTTCTTTGGCAACGATGAATGGGACGCGCTGCTGCGCCAGGGCGGGCGCGTGGGCGAACTTGCCGCGCGCGCGGGCGCCGAGGACGAACTGGAAAAGGTGCGCGCGCAGCTTGAACGGATGCGCGCCAAGTCCCGCGCCCGGCTGGGGCGCAGGTTCCAGATGCTGCTGGGGCAAACCCATGAATACGACAGTTTCGACGCCGAGCTGATCGCCCGCTACGTCTGCCTTGGCGATGATTTCTGGGAAGAACCGGCCCACGCCAGCGCCGTGGCGGAACATCTTGAAGCGGTGCGCGACCGTGATCGCGGGCGCTTCGCCGACATCACCAAATCCGCCGATCTGTGGTTCGGCGCGCCGGGCCTGCCGGTGGGGCTGTGCCTGCAGGACACGCCGGGGGTCAACACCTTCCTGATCCGCGAACAGATCACCATAAACGCGCTGCGCGCCAGCCGGCTGTGTGTCATGGTGCTGTCGGCAAGCCAGGCGCTTTCGGCGGTGGATCTTGGGCTGATCCGGCTGATTTCCAACGTCAAATCCCGGCGGATCGTGATTTTCGTCAACCGCATCGACGAGCTGAACGACCCGGTGCACGAGGTGCCGCAGATCCGCGACAGCATCCGCGCCACGCTTGAACGGCTTCAGGGCCCCGTGGATGCCGAGATCCTGTTCGGCTCGGGCCATTGGGCAAGCCACGCGGTGGACGGCAGCATCGACGCGCTTGGGCAATCCAGTGCCGAGGCGCTGATGTCCTGGCTTGGGGCGCACCTCAAGGGCGATCTTGCGCGCCGTCCCCCGACCGAGATCATCTGGACCATGTCCGGCATTCCCGAACTGGGCCGCGTCATCTGCGAGCGTATTCAGGAAGATGCGGGCGCGGCGCTGGAAGACAGCGTCGGAACTGCGCTGCACAACCTGCGCGCCGCCAACGCGCTGCGTGCGGCGCGGCTTGAACCGCGCGCCCTGAAGGCCGGCGCCCCGGCGACCCCCGCGCCGGACCCGCGCGAGGTCACGGCGCGCTTTGACGTGATCGAAGCGCGAGCCCTGGCCGATCTTGACCGGCGGCTGGACGCGGCGCAGGACCTGTTTGCCGCCCGCGCCGATGCGGCGCGCACCACCTTTCTGGGCCGGGCCACCGCATCGCTTGCCCGTCACCTGGAAGCGAAAGACGACAGCGCGGTCTGGGCCTATGATCCCTCGGGACTGCGGATGCTGCTGCGCACCGCCTACCGGGTCTTTGCCCATGGCGCGGGAAAGGCCGGCGGCGAGGCGCTGGAACAGGCGGCGCAGGATATCGACACCCTGATGCGCGATCTGTTCGACCTGCCGCCGGATGCGCAGGGCGTCGTGCCGCCGCCATTGCCCGAACCGCTGGCGCCGGTGTCGCTGGGCCAGACCATCGCGCTGGATCTTCGCGGCAGCTGGTGGGTCCGGTTCTGGCGCCGCCGCAAGGGCTATCAGGCCATGGCCGACGATTTTGCCAAGCTGATCCACGAAGAAACCGCCCCCGTGGTCGAGGCCCTGCGCCGCGATTGCGCCGACCCCTATGCCTTGGCCCTTCGCAAGGGGCTTGTCGATTTCATCGCCGCGCAGCGCGACCTTGTCCTTGGCCTGACGCGGGCCGTCCCGTCCCAACAACCGCTGAGGTCCGTATCATGACCGCCGAGTCCCCCCGCAC
>CAXICP010000536.1:0-2226 GCA_964022595.1 uncultured Salipiger sp. | reverse complement strand
ACCGACAGCCCCCCGAAGACCACGATCAGCACCGCCGTGACGATCTGCATCGGGGAAAGATGCCCCGTCAGCTTCCACAGCAGGCCGGTGCAGATCAGCATCAGCGGGATGAACCCGGCGGTCACAAGGATGAACCCCTCGTATTCGTTTCCGCCAAGGACAAAGCTGCGATCCTTGAGCAGCAGATACGCGGCGAAGAACACCACGATGGGCCCGATTTCGAGCGCCGATTTCAGGAAGGGGTTGATTTGTCTCGCCGCCATGCGCGTCTCCGGGTCCATGTGTCCGGGGACAGATAGCTGCTGCGGCGGGGCTTCTCAATGGCGGCGGGGTCAGGCGGGCACGGCGCGGCGTGCGGGGAGCGCCTCGTCCGCGATCAGCCACAGGCCCGATCCGATCACAAGCAGCGCGCCCAGCCATGTGCCGGCGGCGGGAATTTCGCCGAACCCCCACCAGCCGATGGCCACCATCCACAGGAATTTCAGGTTCATCACCGGGGTCACCACATGGGCCGGCAACAGGCGAAGCGCCTCGACCGACAGCCAGCGCGCGGCGAACAGCGCCCCGGCATAGCCCAGAATCCAGCCAAGGTCGGCGGCGGGCATCGGTTGCCATACGAAAGGCAGCGCCGCGCCCATCACGGCCATAACCGCAAGGTTGGGCCAGAACACCTGGGCGAGCGGCGCGCGCTCGTCGCGCCCGATCAGCCGGGCAAGCAAGAGCGAACCGGTCCCGCTAAGCACCGCAAGCAGCGCCCAGCCGTGGCCCGCGCCCGGGGCGACATGGCCCGCCGGAACAAGGCACAGCAGGCCCGCGGCCCCGACGCTTAGCGCCGCCCAGGCCAGCGGGCGCACCCGTTCACCCAGCACCGGGCCGGACATCGCCGCCGACAGCAGCGGCATCAGCGCGATGAACACGAACACATCGGCAAAGGGCAGCAGGCGGAAGGCCTGGAAAAACCCGATGGACGCCGCGACGGTCAGCCCCGCACGCAACGCCATGGCGCGCCGCGCGCGGATGCGCAGCGATTGCCCGCGCCCCTTCGCCGCGCCCAGCGACATGGCCACCACCAGCCCCGAGCTGATGGCGAACAGTTGCGGCGCCGCGTAGCCGCTGGCCACAAGCTTCGTGATCCCGTCGGCGGCCGAGATCGCGGCGGAATACAGCACCGCCAGCCCGGCCCCGGCGAGCGCGGGTTTCATGCCTGGCCCGCGCGGGCGAAACCTTCGAAGAAGGCATCGAAATGGGCCGATTGCCCGGCAAGCATGTCGACCACCTGCATGGCCTGCGGCGACATGCGGGTTTCGACCCGCGCGCGCATCACCGCCCAGTCGGGCCGGCGCGCCGCGCCTTCGGCGAACAGCGCCTCGGACAGCTCGCGCAGGGGCGCGACGCGCGGGGCACGGGAAAACCGCATGCGCCCGCCGCCCACCGGTTTGCGAAACGCCGTTCCACCAGCCGCGGCCGCATGCCAGTTGCAGACAAGGAAATCGTGGTAATCATCGGCGATCGAAACGTGATCGCCGGTTTCGACCGCAAAAAGCTGCGTTTCGCGTTCCAGCCAGCCGGTCCAGAACGGCGGCGGCGTTTCCCCGGCATGGCGCAGCGCGATGCAGATTTCCGACAGAAGATCCGAGTTCTGTTCAAGGAACGCAAGGTTGCCCGCAAAGTGCAAGCTGGTGATCGCGCTTGCGTCCAGCCCCGGATCGCGCCGCCCGTATTCGCCAAGATAATAGACGATATGGGTCAGCTCATACGCGGCTTTCTTGTTGGGCAGCGTGAAGGTCGCGGTGCGCGCGCAAAAGGCGCGCAGCCGGTCGGCAAGCCCGTCGTCCCCGTTCAGGGCGACCTCGCGCCGGGCAAGCAGGCGGCGGGCTTCCATCCGTTGAAGGTCGGACAGTTCGGCCCCGGCAAGGTCGTCGCGGGCGGCGATCCGGCACAGGCGCTCGCCCATGTCGCCCGCTGCGCCCAGATCCTCAAGATCCAGAACCATCGACAGAAGGAAGCGGTAATATTGGGGAAAGAACGCCATCCGATCCTGAACGCTTTCCAGGAAATCCGCGTGCACCTCCAGCGCTTCGGGGGAAACGCGGGTGCCGGTACATTCAAGGATGTTCAGAAGTTCGGCGTTCTCTTTCAGCCAGAACGCGTCGTCGCGGTGGCGGCGTCGGTTGGCGAAACCGTCAAGCAAGGCGTGAAGCCCGTTTGCGTGCCGATCTTCGGGTT
>CAXICP010000535.1:0-2230 GCA_964022595.1 uncultured Salipiger sp. | reverse complement strand
TCTATCGCGGGCAGGAAATCGTTGTCGTGGGCGGGGGCAACACCGCCGTCGAAGAGGCGCTGTTCCTGACCAATTTCGCCAGCAAGGTCACGCTGATCCACCGCCGCGACGAGCTGCGCGCCGAAAAGATCCTGCAGGACCGGCTGTTCAAGCACCCCAAGATCGAAACCCTGTGGCATCACCAGCTTGAAGAAGTGGTGGGCGAGGACAACCCCAAGGGCGTCACCGCCGTGCGCGCCAAGAACGTGCAGACCGGCGACATCGTCGAAATCCCGTGCAAGGGCGCCTTCATCGCCATCGGCCACGCCCCGGCAAGCGAGCTGGTCAAGGACCAGGTCGAAACCCACATGGGCGGCTATGTAAAGGTGCGCCCGGGCACGACCGAAACCTCGGTGCCGGGCATCTTTGCGGCGGGCGATCTGACCGACCACGTCTACCGCCAGGCGGTGACGTCGGCGGGGATGGGTTGCATGGCGGCGCTGGACGCCGAGCGCTGGCTTGCCGAACAGGGCCTCGACCATGGGCGCGACGAATCCGAACCCCTGGGCTACGGCGCCCCGGTCGACGCCACGCACTGAACCCGGCAGCCAGGAATTTTCATCCGAAAATTCCTGGCCATCCGCACCAGGCCCGAAGATTATTCGTCCGAATAATCTTTGTGATCCGGACCGGCTGGCGTGGTTTCGGCGTTGATCCGCAACCAACGTTCTCTTTCGCCTTAAACGGGTTGAAACATTGCGTCAGTCGTGGCTAAAGCCCGACAATATCGCCCCCAGGCAGCCTTTGCCGACTTTCCTGACGAGAGACTTGTTCATGACCATGTCCGCCAACCTTGCTCCGATCACCGAGCTTTACGTGTCCTACGAAAGCGCCCAGAAACTGAAGGTGGAGGCGGCGGACCTCGTCTCGCACGATCTGACGCCGCGCCAGATCTGCGATCTGGAACTGCTGATGAACGGCGGCTTTCACCCGCTCAAGGGCTTCCTGTCCGAAGCCGATTACGACGGCGTCGTCGAAAACATGCGCATGGCCGATGGCACGCTGTGGCCGATGCCCATCACGCTGGACGTGTCCGAGAAATTCGCCGACGGCATCGAAATCGACCAGGATATCGCCCTGCGCGACCAGGAAGGCGTGATCCTTGCGACCATGACCGTCACCGACAAGTGGGTGCCCAACAAGTCGCGCGAGGCCGAAAAGGTGTTCGGCGCCGATGACGATGCGCACCCGGCGGTCAACTATCTGCACAACACCGCCGGCAAGGTCTATCTGGGCGGCCCGATCACCGGCATCCAGCAGCCGGTGCATTACGATTTCCGCGCCCGCCGCGACACCCCGAACGAGCTGCGCGCCTTCTTCCGCAAGATGGGCTGGCGCAAGGTGGTGGCGTTCCAGACGCGCAACCCGCTGCACCGCGCCCACCAGGAACTGACCTTCCGCGCCGCCCGCGAATCCGAGGCGAACCTGCTGATCCACCCGGTCGTGGGCATGACCAAGCCGGGCGATGTCGACCATTTCACCCGCGTGCGCTGCTACGAGGCGGTGCTGGACAAGTACCCGGCGTCGACCACCTCGATGTCGCTGCTGCCGCTGGCGATGCGCATGGCCGGCCCGCGCGAGGCCGTCTGGCACGGGCTGATCCGCAAGAACCACGGCGTGACCCATTTCATCGTCGGTCGCGACCATGCCGGCCCCGGCAAGAACTCTGCCGGCGAGGATTTCTACGGCCCCTATGACGCGCAGGAGCTGTTCAAGGAACACGAGGCGGAAATGGGCATCACCATGGTGCCGTTCAAACACATGGTCTACGTGCAGGAACGCGCCCAGTACGAACCCGCCGACGAGATCCTGGACAAGGACAAGGTCACGATCCTGAACATCAGCGGCACCGAACTGCGCCGCCGCCTTCAGGAAGGGCTTGAGATCCCCGAGTGGTTCTCGTTCCCCGAGGTGGTCAAGGAACTGCGCCGCACCAAGCCGCCGCGCTCGCAGCAGGGCTTTACCGTGTTCTTCACCGGCTTCTCGGGGTCGGGCAAGTCGACCATCGCCAACGCGCTGATGACCAAGCTGATGGAAATGGGCGGGCGTCCGGTGACGCTGCTGGACGGCGACATCGTGCGCAAGAACCTGTCGTCCGAGCTGGGCTTTTCCAAGGAGCACCGCGACCTGAACATTCGCCGCATCGGCTATGTCGCAAGCGAGATCACCAAGAACGGCGGCATCGCGATCT
>CAXICP010000534.1:0-2231 GCA_964022595.1 uncultured Salipiger sp. | reverse complement strand
CCGCACTTGTCCATATCAAGGAAATAGGTGTCGACCCGGGGGTTTTCGCCATCCTCGGGGTTCCAGCGGTAGATCTTGAACGCGCGCACATTGGTCGCGCCGGCCGGCTTGGGCCAGGTCTTGCCGGTGCGGATTCTCGAGTTCTTGGGCAGGGTAAATTGAACCATGGGTCTCTCCTATCGGATGAGCGCCGGCAGCCCCTCGGCGGCCAGGCAGGTCAGAGTCTCGGGCTTCGAGACGATCTCGATGACGATCTCGACGCTCGGCCAGCGCGTAGATCTGGTTCGCGCTTGCATTGTCGATGACGCAGTTCAGCGCCGGTTCGACCGGCACCCCGGGGAAGCGCTGAACGACCACCTTGTTCACCGTCGAACGCGCGGCATTGCGGGCGATCTGGTCCTGCGTTGCGGCGTCGCAGGACGCCAGCACCGGCAGGGCAAGGGTAAGCAGAAGCAGCTTGCGCATGTGGTTCCCTATCCGAAAAGCCAATAGATCGGACCCCCGCGCAGGCAAAAGCGGACGCCCTCGTCATACAGGATATCCAGCATGATATCGTCATTCAGGGCCGGCTGGCCAAGGGCCGAATTCTGCGCCAGCGCCTGTATCTGGTCGGTCTGCGCGTGTTCGAACATGCAGCGCAGCGCCTTTCCGGTGTCGACCCCCGGCGCCATGCGGGCAAGGATCGGCGTAGCGGCGTTGGCGGCCACCTGTTCGTTGAACGCCAGCCGCTCGGGGGGCAGCACCTGAAGCTGCCCGACCTTGCGCGGCAGCAGATCGCTGCAGGCGCCAAGCGCAAGCACGGATGCAAGGACAAGGGCTAGCCGTGGCACATCATTGTCCCCCTGTACATGCCCCGCACACCCGGCGGGCAACCTGCGCTTTCGTAGACCGGCACGGTCGCGGGCCCGGTGCGGACCGGCGCCGCTGCGGGAACGGGCGCCCCCGGCAGGTTGGCGACGCGGCCAAGGCAGGCCCGGTAGGCGGATTTTTCCATGCCCCGGACGATGCTTTTGCCCAGCGATGCCCCAAGGACCGAAGCGCCGTTGGAATGATCCACGTAGGTATAGGGCGTGTTCTGCCGCCGTCCTTCCAACGCCGCCTCGCATTCCAAGGCCGTCTGCGCCGGGCGCCCCTGGTATTGCAGCATGTCCTGTTCGGAACAGCCCACCAGAAACCCGGCACAGACAGCCAAGGAAATTGCGCACTTCATCAGAACGTCCGGGCCTTCGGCGCGATCTTGGCAAGGCTGATGCCGCCCACGTCCTCGGCGGTCAGCGGATCGACGATGACCGGGCGGTGCGACAGCGTGACCTCGGTGCCGGTGACGCGGCTGATGGTGTGCACCCGCCAGTTGTCGTCATCACGCGTCGGGTAATCCTCGTGGGCATGGGCCCCGCGGCTTTCCTTGCGCGCCTCGGCGCCGACGATGGTGGCGAGCGCGTTGGGCATCAGGTTGGTCAGCTCAAGCGTTTCCATCAGGTCCGAATTCCAGATCAGCGTGCGATCGGTGACCTTGATGTCCGACATCTTGCCCGCCACGGCGGCCATCTTGTCGACGCCTTCCTTGAGCGTCTTGTCGGTGCGGAACACGGCGGCGTCCGACTGCATGGTGCGCTGCATCTCAAGGCGCAGCTCGGCGGTCGGCGTGTCGCCGTCGGCATGGCGCAGCCCGTCGAACCGGTCGAAGGCGAAATCCACCGACGTCTGGTTCAGCGTGTGCGGCGATGCTTCGCGGTCCACCACCTCGCCGGCGCGGATCGCAGCGGCGCGGCCGAACACCACGAGGTCGATCAGCGAGTTCGACCCAAGCCGGTTGGCCCCGTGCACCGATGCGCAGCCCGCTTCGCCCACGGCCATCAGGCCCGGAACGATGGCGTTGGGGTTGTCGGCGGTCGGGTTCAGAACCTCGCCCCAGTAGTTGGTGGGAATGCCGCCCATGTTGTAGTGAACCGTCGGCAACACCGGGATCGGTTCCTTGGTCACATCGACGCCGGCAAAGATCTTGGCCGATTCAGAAATGCCGGGCAGCCGCTCGGCCAGCGCCTCGGCGGGCAGGTGCGACAGGTTCAGGTGGATGTGGTCGCCATGTTCGCCCACGCCGCGCCCTTCGCGGATTTCCATGGTCATCGACCGGCTGACGTAATCGCGCGGCGCAAGATCCTTGTAGGTCGGCGCGTAGCGTTCCATGAACCGCTCGCCCTCGGAATTGGTGAGGTAGCCGCCCTCGCCGC
>CAXICP010000533.1:0-2231 GCA_964022595.1 uncultured Salipiger sp. | reverse complement strand
CGTGATCCGGTCAAGGTTCACCCGCAGGAACACCGGCGCGCGCCGGCGCAGCGCAAGCGCGGTGCCGTTCGCCCCGTCGCCAAGGCTCGATTCCCAGATCGGCAGCAGCCAGTCGGGCAGGTCCAGCGCCTCGGCCCCGTCGGCGGGGCGCCCCGCGGCAAGTTCGTCAGCGGTCAGCGGCGCGGGGGCGTGGCCCACCCCGGTGAACAGGGTTTGCGCATCGATGCCGTCCTGCCGCAGCAGGCCCAGCATGCGCGCCCGGCCCGTTTCGCCGCCCCCCGCCACCGCCGTGGATCGCCAGCGGCGCAGCGCGTCGAAGACGTGGTCGCGCACCGCCGCGCGATCCTTCGATCCCGCGTAGCGCGCCCCCCGAGACCAGCCCAGCAGCGCCTTTTCCGCCGCCGTGCCCTGCGCGATGCGGTCCAGCACCTCTGCCGCCGCCTGAACCCGTGCCGCTGGCGTCATCCGCTTATCCGATCCGGTAGTTCGGCGATTCCCGCGTGATGGTCACGTCATGCACATGGCTTTCCTTGAGCCCGGCATTGGTGATCTTCACGAAGGAACAGTTCTTGCGCATGTCGGCCACGGTCGCATTGCCGGTATAGCCCATCGCCGCGCGCAAACCGCCCACAAGCTGATGGATCACCGCGCCTGCGGATCCCTTGTAGGGCACCTGACCTTCGATCCCCTCGGGCACCAGCTTGTCGCTGGCCGCATCCTTCTGGAAATAGCGGTCGGCCGAGCCGCGCGCCATGGCGCCCAGCGAGCCCATGCCGCGATAGGCCTTGAACGACCGGCCCTGGTACAGGATCACCTCGCCCGGGGATTCATCCGTGCCGGCGATCATGCTGCCGACCATGGCGCAGGACGCGCCCGCCGCGATCGCCTTGGCGAAATCGCCGGAAAACTTGATGCCGCCATCGGCGATCACCGGAACGTCCCCGGCGGCCTTGGCGCAATCCATCACCGCCGTCAGCTGAGGCACCCCGACCCCGGCCACCATGCGCGTGGTGCAGATGGACCCCGGCCCGATCCCCACCTTAACCGCATCGGCGCCCGCGTCGATCAGCGCGCGGGTCGCATCGCCCGTGGCAACGTTGCCCGCGATGACCTGCACCTCGTTGGACAGGCGCTTGGCACGCGCCACCGCTTCCAGCACGCCTGCCGAATGGCCGTGCGCGGTGTCGACCACAAGGATATCGACCCCCGCATCCACCAGCGCCTCGGACCGTTCCAGCCCGGAGTCGCCCACGCCCGTCGCCGCCGCAACCCGCAAACGGCCCAGACCGTCCTTGCAGGCGGTCGGGTTGACCACCGCCGTCTC
Organism: uncultured Salipiger sp.; assembly: GCA_964022595.1. Classification (GTDB taxonomy): domain Bacteria; phylum Pseudomonadota; class Alphaproteobacteria; order Rhodobacterales; family Rhodobacteraceae; genus Salipiger. Next base: position 907 of record CAXICP010000533.1, on the reverse strand, counting down.
GGTGTCCTTCAGCGTCAGCAGCCCGGTCAGCTTGCCCTTGGCATCGGTCACCAGCAGCTTTTCGATGCGGCGTGCGCGCATCAGGCTGATCGCCTCGTCCCGGTCCGCCGGTTCCTGCAGGATGGCAAGATCGTGCGAGCGCATCATCACCCGCACCGGCGTGTCGTCCTTTTGGGCGAAACGCATGTCGCGGTTGGTGACGATGCCGACCACGTGGTGATCCTTGTCGACCACCGGGAAGCCGGTAAAGCCATAGCGTTCGGTCAGCGCCTTGGCATCGGCCAGCGTCTGGTCGGGGGTCAGGGTCACCGGGTTGTAGACGATGCCGGATTCGAACCGCTTGACGCGGCGCACCTGGCGGGCCTGTTCCTCGACGCTCAGGTTCTTGTGGATAACCCCGATGCCGCCGGCCTGGGCCATGGTGATGGCCATGCGCCCTTCGGTGACCGTGTCCATGGCCGAGCTTAGCAGCGGGATGTTCAGCGCGATGGACCGGGTGACCCAGGTACGGGTGTCGGCGGTGCTGGGCAGCACGCTGGACGCGGCTGGAACGAGAAGGACATCGTCGAAGGTAAGGGCCTCGCGAATCTCCATGGGGCAGCTCCTTGGGAGGGGATCGGTTGGCACGTCCCTATTGCATGGATGTGCCGAAGGGGAAAGCCCCGTTGGCGAAAGGTTTTGACCAGCGGCGCGCCGGCCACCGCGCCTGCGCGGCGGGGCCGCGACAAATCCCTTGCCGCGCGCGCCGCCGGGGTCGACAACCTGCCCCAGGACATCCCCGATCCCGACCAAAAGGACCCGCCCATGACCCACGGATACGAAAGCGGCCGGCTGAACCTGCCCTTTACCGGCATCTGCACCTTTGCCAGGAAACCCCATGTGGCCGACTGGACCCAGATCGACGCGC
>CAXICP010000532.1:0-2238 GCA_964022595.1 uncultured Salipiger sp. | reverse complement strand
GGATCAGGCCGGATCAGGCCGGATCAGCTTTCGCCGAAGACCCGGCCAAAGATCGTGTCCACATGCTTGGTGTGGTAGCCCATGTCGAATTTTTCGTTGATCCCGTCTACACCCAGCGCCTTCACGACAGCTTCGTCCGCCAGCAGCAGCTCGCGGAAATCCAGCCGTTCTTCCCAGACCTTGAGCGCATTGCGCTGCACCATGGAATAGGCCTCTTCGCGGCTCACACCCGCCTGTGTGAGCGCCAGCGGCTCCCGCTGCGACATCACGAGGCCCGGGAACTTGTTCATGTTGTCGAGCATGTTCTGCGGATAGATGATCATCTTGTCGACCACACCGGCCAGCCGGTTCAGCGCGAAATCCAGCGTGATGGTCGCGTCGGGGCCGATGCCGCGTTCCACCGAGCTGTGCGAGATGTCGCGTTCATGCCAAAGCGCCACGTTTTCCATCGCCGGGATCACGGTCATGCGCACGAGGCGGGCAAGGCCGGTGAGGTTCTCGGTCAGCACCGGGTTCTTCTTGTGCGGCATGGCCGACGAACCCTTCTGACCCATCGAGAAGAATTCGGCGCCTTCCAGCACTTCGGTGCGCTGCATGTGGCGGATTTCGGTGGCGACATTTTCGATGCTGGATGCGATCACGCCCAGCGTGGCAAAGAACATCGCGTGGCGGTCGCGCGGGATGACCTGCGTGCTGATCGGCTCGGGGCGCAGGCCAAGCTGGGCGCAGACATGTTCCTCGACCGCGGGGTCGATGTTGGCAAAGGTGCCGACCGCGCCCGAAATCGCACCCGTGGCAATTTCCCAGCGGGCCTTTTCAAGGCGGTTCTTGTTGCGGTCCATCTCCGCGTAGAACCGCGCGAAGGTCAGGCCCATGGTGGTGGGTTCGGCGTGGATGCCGTGGCTGCGCCCGATGCGCACGGTATCCTTGTGTTCGAAGGCACGCTTATTCAGCGCGCCAAGCAGCTTGTCCATGTCCGCCAGCAGGATGTCGGCGGCGCGCACCAGCTGCACGTTCAGGCAGGTGTCGAGCACATCCGAGCTGGTCATGCCCTGATGGACGAACCGCGCCTCGTCGCTGCCGACATGTTCGGCAAGATGGGTGAGAAAGGCGATGACGTCATGCTTGGTGATCGCCTCGATCTCGTCGATGCGGGCGACGTCGAATTCGACGTCCTTCGCCTTCCAGACGGCCTGTGCGTTTTCCTTTGGGATGACGCCCAGTTCGGCCTGCGCGTCGCAGGCATGCGCCTCGATCTCGTACCAGATACGGAACTTGGTGGCGGGGTCCCAGATCGCGGTCATCTCGGGGCGGGCATAACGGGGGATCATCGGCTATCCTCGGGGTTGCACTGGAATTGGCCGCGTCATACGGGGCTTGGTGGCGCGCGGCAAGTGTACAGGGCGCGCGGCAAGAACGGGGCCGCAAGAAGGAAACAGCGTTTGCGCGAGCTTGATGCGTTTTTCGGAGAATGGCGCCTGACGCGCGAGATCCATGAGGCCACGGGCGGCACGGGCCATTTCATCGGCGCGGCGCAGTGGCGGCCCGACGGCGACGGCGCGCTATACGTCGAAACCGGCGAGCTTGTGCTGCCCTCGGGCCGGTTCGCGGCCACGCGGCGCTATCGCTGGGGGCGGGATCTGTCGGTGTGGTTCGACGACGGGCGGTTCTTTCACAAGGTGCCCGCCGATGGCGGCGATGCGGCGCATTGGTGCGATCCCGACCAGTATGATGTGCATTACGATTTTGCGGATTGGCCGAACTGGCAGGTGCGCTGGCAGGTGCGCGGCCCGCGCAAGGATTACACCATGGTGTCGCGCTATGTGCCAAGCCGGGGCGGGGATTTCCCACAGTATGCAAAGGTATTCCCCTAACACACTGAATAACAATGGTTTCATCTGTTGCAATGCCCCGGCGGGGCTGTAGTGTGATCCGCAACATGTTTTACGGGATAGCCCCATCCGCTTCGCTACCAGCTGGCCAACGAGCTGCACGCGCGCCCGTTCCCGTCGCTACGGGCGCCGTGCCGGGCGGTCTACCTTGCCATCAAGAAGGCGCAGGATGCAGCCTCGCGCGATCGCTCGCTTGACCTTGCGCATCTGACCGACCTTCTGGACCGCTACGGCACGCAGCACCCCCAGCCCGGCGCGACGCATTTTTCGGCCTCGATCGGGCAGCACGTGCTGAAATGGGAACAGCACACGGAATTCGTCACCTACACGGTCTTTCTGGCGGGCC
>CAXICP010000531.1:0-2239 GCA_964022595.1 uncultured Salipiger sp. | reverse complement strand
GGCACCACGCGCCGCGCCGCCAAGATGGTGATCTGCGATGCCGACCACCCGGATATCGAGGAATTCATCAACTGGAAGGTCAAGGAAGAGCAGAAGGTCGCCTCGCTTGTGGCCGGGTCCAAGATGCACGAGCAGATGCTCAACGGCATCTTTGCCGCGATCCGCAACTGGGACGGGCTGGAATCCGACGCCTATGAGGCCAACGCCAACCTTGGCCTGAAAAAGGCCATCCGCGAGGCCAAGAAGGTTTCCATCCCCGAAACCTACATCAAACGCGTGCTGGATTACGCGCGCCAGGGCTATGCGTCGATCGAATTCCCGACCTATGACACCGACTGGGATAGCGAAGCCTACGCGTCGGTGTCGGGACAGAATTCCAACAATTCGATCCGCGTGACCGATGCGTTCCTGGAAGCGGTCCGCAAGGGTCAGCCGTGGGAACTTTTGCGCCGCACCGACGGTTCGGTCGCCAAGACCGTCGATGCCAAAGAGCTGTGGGAACAGATCGGCCATGCCGCATGGGCTTGCGCCGATCCGGGCATCCAGTTCCACGACACCGTCAACGCCTGGCACACCTGCCCCGAAGACGGCGCGATCCGCGGGTCGAACCCGTGCTCGGAATACATGTTCCTTGATGATACCGCCTGCAACCTTGCGTCCATGAACCTGCTGACCTTCCTGCAAGGCGGCGAATTCGACGCGGAAACCTACATGCACGCCACGCGGCTGTGGACGCTGACGCTGGAAATTTCCGTGCTGATGGCGCAGTTTCCGTCCAAGGAGATCGCGCAGCGCAGCTATGACTTCCGCACGCTTGGCCTTGGCTATGCCAACATCGGCGGGCTGCTGATGAACATGGGGCTGGGCTATGACAGCGCCGAGGGGCGCGCCATGGCCGGGGCGCTCACGGCGGTGATGACTGGCGTCGCTTATGCCACCTCGGCCGAGATCGCGGGCGAGCTTGGCGCCTTCCCGGGCCACGAACGCAACGCGGACCACATGCTGCGCGTCATCCGCAACCACCGCACCGCCGCCTATGGGCGAACCGACGGCTATGAGGGGCTTGCCGTCAAGCCCGTGCCGCTGGATCACGCCAACTGCCCCGAACACAAGCTGGTCGAACTGGCGCAGGAATGCTGGGACGAGGCGCTGCGCCTTGGCACGGCGCACGGCTATCGCAACGCACAGGTGTCGGTCATCGCGCCCACGGGCACCATCGGCCTTGTGATGGATTGCGACACCACCGGGATCGAGCCGGATTTCGCGCTGGTGAAGTTCAAGAAGCTTGCGGGCGGCGGCTATTTCAAGATCATCAACCGCTCGGTTCCCGGCGCGCTGGAAAAGCTTGGCTACGGCTCTGCCCAGATCGAGGAAATCGTGTCCTACGCGGTGGGGCATGGCAGCCTTGGCAACGCGCCGGGCATCAACCACGCCTCGCTGGCGCGCCTTGGCTTTGGCCCCTCGCAGATCGACAAGATCGAGGGCTCGCTTGCCACCGCCTTCGACATCCGCTTCGTGTTCAACCAGTGGACGCTGGGGGCCGAGTTCTGCCAGGACGTGCTGGGCGTGCCCGCCGACAAGCTGAACGATCCGTCCTTCGAACTGCTGCGCCACCTTGGCTTCAGCAAGGCCGAGATCGAGGCCGCCAACGATCACGTCTGCGGAACGATGACGCTGGAAGGCGCGCCGCACCTGCGGGCCGAGCATATCTCGATCTTCGATTGCGCCAACGCCTGCGGCAAGAAGGGCAAGCGCTATCTGTCGGTCGAAAGCCACATCCACATGATGGCGGCGGCGCAAAGCTTCATCTCGGGCGCCATTTCCAAGACCATCAACATGCCCAACTCGGCCACTGTCGAAGATTGCCAGGCGGCCTATGAACTGTCCTGGTCGCTGGGGGTCAAGGCGAACGCGCTTTACCGTGACGGCTCCAAGCTGTCGCAGCCGCTTGCCTCGGCGCTGATCGAAGATGACGATGACGCGCTCGACGTGCTGGAATCCGGCAGCCAGCAGGAAAAGGCGCAGGTGATCGCGGAAAAGATCGTCGAAAAGGTGGTGATCAAGGAAGTGATCCGCGCCGGGCGCACCAAGATGCCCGAGCGGCGCAAGGGCTACACCCAGAAAGCGGTCGTCGGGGGCCACAAGGTCTATCTGCGCACCGGCGAATACCAGGACGGTGCGCTTGGCGAGATCTTCATCGACATGCACAAGGAGGGCGCGGGCTTCCGGGCGATGATGA
>CAXICP010000530.1:0-2247 GCA_964022595.1 uncultured Salipiger sp. | reverse complement strand
GGATGCGTTCCTTGAGCCGCGCCTTCTTGGCCTGCCAGGCGCCGCCGCCAAGGCGGTCAAGCAGCCCGTCCTCGTGCCCGTAGCGCGACAGCAGTTCGATGTTTTCGACCGGCAGGTACAGCCGCGCGCTTTCGGCGTATTCCAGCAGGAGGCATTCATGCGCGGCCCCGGCGGCGGTGATCACCTCCAGCCCCTGGTAGCGCCCGATGCCGTGATCCACGTGCACGACCAGATCGCCGGGCGACAGCGATTGCGCCTCGGTCAGGAAATTCTGCGCCTTGCGCCGCTTCTTGGGCGCGCGGATCAGCCGGTCGCCCAGCACGTCCTGTTCCGAGATCACCGTGATGCGCTGATCGCCCCAGGGCGCCTCGAACCCGGTTTCCAGCGCCCAGACCGCAAGGTGCAGGCCGCGCTTGCCGATGCGCGTGGCGTTGGCGACGGGGATCGCCTCGGCAAGCCCTTCGTCTTCGATCAGCCCCGTCAGACGTTCGCGCGCGCCCTCGGACCAGGATGCGATCAGCACCGGGCCGTCCTGCATGCGCGCCTTGACGTGATCGGCCAGCGCGCCGAACAGGCTGATGCTTTCCTGCTGCCGCTCGGGCGCAAAGTTGCGCCCGATGCGCCCGCCCGCGTCCACCACGCCCGGCCCGCTGGCCTGCGCCAGCGGGTGGAACTGCACCCGGCGGCGCGCGGCGACAGCGCCTTCCCATGCGGCATCGTCAAGGTAAAGCTGCCCCGGGGGCACGGGCTTGTAGACCGAATCAAGCCGGCCCTTCTGCGTCATGGCGTGGCGGCGCGTCTGGTACTGGTCCTGGATGCCATCCCAGCGCGAGATCCGCGCCGGGGTCAGCTGGTCGTCCATCAGCACCGGCGCGCCGGGAAGATAGTCGAACAGGGTTTCCATCCGCTCGTGAAAGAACGGCAGCCAATGTTCCATGCCCTGCTGCTTGCGCCCGGCGCTGACGGATTCATACAGCGGATCGTCAGAGCCCCCCGCGCCGAATTCGATGCGGTAATTCTGGCGGAAGCGGGTGATCGACGCCTCGTCCAGGATCACCTCGGACACCGGGGCAAGTTCGACCACGTCCAGCTTTTCGGTGGTGCGCTGCGTCGCCGCGTCGAACCGACGCGCGCCGTCCAGCACGTCGCCGAAGAAATCAAGCCGCACCGGCCCGCCCTCGCCCGGGGGAAAGATGTCGATGATGCCGCCGCGAATGGCGTAATCGCCCGGCTCGGTCACCGTGGGCGCCTGCACGAACCCCATGCGCACCAGGAACGCCCGCAGCGCGGCCTCGTCCACCCGGTCGCCGACGCGGGCGGTAAAGGCGGCCTCGCGCAGCACGTCGCGCGCCGGCAGGTATTGCGTGGCCGCCGACAGCGTCGTGAGCAGCACGAACCGGTCGGGCATCGCGTGGACAAGCGCCGCCAGCGTCGCCATGCGCGCCGCCGAAATGTCGGGATTGGGCGACACCCGGTCATAGGGCAGGCAATCCCACCCCGGAAAGGTCACCACCGGCATGTCGGGCGCAAAGAAGGCCAGCGCCTCGCGCAGCGCCGCCATGCGCTTGTCGTCGCGCGCCACATGGATGACGGGGCCGCCGGCCTTCCCGGCCTCGGAAAGGACAAGCTGCGCGTCGAAGCCTTCGGGCGCGCCGCCCATGACGATACGGGAGGTCGGGGAAAGGGACTGTGCCATGACACCGGGATTTGGCGCGCCCGCGCCCGCCCGTCAACCGCTTAAAGCAGCGGCGCGCCCGCGGCGTCAGCCAAGCGCCTGGTAGCTCATGTTCTGGAACATGCCCCAAAGCGCGGTCACGAAGATCGACACCAGCCCGATCACCTGCACCCAGAACCGGTGCCGCGTCAGCTTGTGCCACAGCTCGGGCCCCGAAATCGCCTGCGCGCGGATCTGCCGCGAGGCCCGCAGGCTCATCCAGCCCACCAGCGCCAGGGGAAACACCAGCAGGAACACCGCCTGCGCCAGTTCGATCCCGTAGCGAAAGCCCGCCCAGAGCAGCGCGCTCAGCAACATCGAGCCGAAACCGGCAAGCCAGAGCCCGGCCTCGTCCACGGTCAGCACGATGCGGTTGGCGTTGATCCGGGCCAGATCGTCAAGGTCATCCGCCGCCTGCCCGCCTTGCCGCCGCGCCCGGCCCACCATGTCGAACGGCACCCCAAGCACCCAGTAGCTGGCCTTGGACCAGGTGACCGCCAGTGCGATCCAGTACCACATGTTGGAAAATGACC
>CAXICP010000529.1:0-2248 GCA_964022595.1 uncultured Salipiger sp. | reverse complement strand
AACTGGGCATAGGTGCCCGCGGCGCGTGCGATCTGGCCACCCTTGCCGGGCTTGAGTTCGATGTTGTGAACGATCGTACCGATCGGCAGGCCCGAGAACGGCATCGCATTACCAGGCTTGATGTCGGCCTTCGCGCTTGCCACGACCTTGTCGCCGATGGCGAGTCGCTGGGGCGCGAGGATATACGCCTGCTCGCCGTCATCATACTGGATGAGCGCGATGAAGGCGGTGCGGTTGGGGTCATATTCGATGCGCGCGACGATGCCGTTGACATCGAATTTGGCCCGCTTCAAATCGCCGATCCGGTAGAGACGCTTTGCGCCACCGCCGCGGCGGCGTGACGTGATCCGTCCGGTGTTGTTCCGTCCGCCCGATTTCGTCAGACCCTCGGTGAGGGCCTTGACGGGACGTCCTTTATACAGCTCCGAACGGTCGATCAGCACCAGCCCGCGCTGGCCCGGCGTCGTCGGCTTATACGACTTGAGTGCCATGCTTTCTGTCTTCCGTTTACAGACGGCCGGGTTGCCCCGGCCTGTGTGTTAGCCCCCTCGCCCCGAACGGGGCCGCAGGTGGCCGGTCTTGTAGGCCCCCGAAGGTGCCCGGTTAGATGCCCTCGCGGACAAAACGCAAAGCCCCGGACGAATCCGGGGCCGTAGCGGATGGGGTCGTTTAGGTGATCCTGCCCTTGTGGTCAAGTGGCGCAGCGGGCTCGTGTTCAATCCCAGTCTGCTAGAACGGTCGACGAGGCATTTGTGTGCGCGGCAGGGAAGGATCAGGCACGCTCGGAAGGCGCCGGGCGCCGCCGTCGAACCCAGCCGGTGCCGCGCGTCTGCGGGTCAGCCGCTTTCGGTAAGGCTCTTCGATCAAGATATGAAGCGCATAGCCCGCGAGCACGACCAATACTACCGGCACCACAAGCAGAACCGTGGGAATACCGTTCGCAGGAAAGCCGAACGCTATTTCGAACCCCTTGAAGACAACCATCTCGATCAGCGCATGGACCATGTAGATCGAATAGGAAATCGTTCCCAGATACAGAGACCATCGCGGTGGGTGAAGTTCGCCCACCAACAGCAGGCCGACAAGCGCGGCGCCGATAAGCGTGAAGGCCCAGTCCAGATGCAGGTACAGCGCTGCAAGGCCCAGCAGCAGCAGCATGCAAAGCCCGCCATGTGTCTCTGCGCGCGAAAGCTGACGTACCCCCTGCCCGACGCGACTGACCGCCATGCCCAGCAGGAATTCGGGGATCACCCGCATGTAAGCTGCCTGAAACGACACATGGGTCAAAACCTGACCATGTTCTGGCGACGGCCAGAGCGCCGTACGAATCTGTCCGGCGACAAGAAAGGTGCCCAATAGAACCAGCACGCTAAGAAGCAATGCCGCCCTTGGCTTGAACCGCAGCATGAACAGCCCAAGAGGGTAGAAGAAGAGATAAGCGACCAGCTCAGCGCTGATGGACCAAGATGGGTAATTGAGCGTCAGGTCATCCAGAACACCAAGCCCGTGCAACACGAGGACATTCATCGCGCTTGCGAACCAGGGATTGTAGCCCGGCGCTGGTCCAAGCCCAAGAGCAGCGCCGCCGTAAAGGATGATGACAGCGCCGATCATGGTGACAAGGTGCACGGGATAGAGCCGCGCCACCCGTTTCCACATGAAGTCGGCCCAAGAAAACCTCTGCTCCGCAATGCTGCGCGCGTAGACGTGATACATCACAGCGCCGGAAAGGACGAAGAACAGGTCCACCGCCATGTATCCCTTGTCCACCCACCAGAATGCGAGCCGATCGCCGAAGTGGGGCGCAAAGTGATAGACCACGATCCACATGGCCGCGACCCCGCGAAGGGCGGTCCAGCCGTGGATTTCCTGCCTTCCGGCCTCTTCTGCCAACGCGCCTTGCCCTATCGCAGTCATTTCCGTCAAAGATATCGGCGTCGACCCGACAAGTGAACGGTAAAACGATTTTGCCCCGTATTTGACGCCAGCGTCCGCCGCGAGGCCAGGCGAATGGGCGAAACGCGCTCTTCCGTCAGACCCTCAAAAGCAAAAGAGCCCCCACCGCGCGGCAGGGGCTCTTTCGTCGTTCAAACGGGCTATCGCCTATGATCAGATCAAAGACCGGTCGATACGTCGATCGTGTTGCCCTCTTCGAGGGTCACATAGGCCTTTTTCACGTCATTCCGGCGGCCCATCTGGCCACGGAAACGCTTGACCTTGCCCTTGGTGATGGTCGTGTTCACGGCCT
>CAXICP010000528.1:0-2250 GCA_964022595.1 uncultured Salipiger sp. | reverse complement strand
ATCCACGGCGACGTAGAACAGGTGATCCAGGAAATCCTGCACCGCGGCTTCATCGCCGGCGCGGCTGGGCGCGAATTCATGCAGCGCATCGCGGATCGACTCGCGAAAGCCGGCATCGTCCATTTCAGAGCGCGCCGCCCCGATGATGCGGCTTTCCGGCGGGATCTGCCCGGCACAGAAGCGGCGGAACAGGCCGGGCAGGATCTTGCGCCGGGCAAGATCGCCGGTGCCGCCGAAGATGACCAGATCAAACGGGGCAACTGGGATGACGCGTGAAACCATGTCGGGCGTACTCCGATTCTATGCGTTCTGTGCGTGTGGCCGAAGACCGGCCGGGTCGCGCCCCGCCTTGGGGCGTGTTAGCGATAACGCAGTCACATTCCAAGAACAAGACTCGCCCAGACACTAACAGCCTGCGTCGGTGCGGCAATGACCCACCGCGAAAAACCGCCGCCCCGCCCCCCGGGGCGCCCCGGACGACGCATCGGGCGGCGCTTGACGCTTGAAGCCGGGCGCGCAGCATGGCACCCCTGCGGCGGCACAAACGAAAGGGCGGACATGGCCGAGCGCATCATCATAGACACCGATCCCGGCCAGGACGACGCCGTCGCCATCCTGCTTGCGCTGGCTTCGCCCGATGACATCGACGTGCTCGGGATTACCGCCGTTGCGGGCAACGTGCCGCTGGAACTCACGGCGCTGAACGCGCGCAAGGTGTGCGAACTGGCCGGTCGCCCCGACATCAAGGTCTTTGCCGGATGCGACCGTCCGCTGCGCCACGCGCTGGTCACGGCCGAGCATGTGCACGGCAAGACCGGCCTGGACGGCCCTACCCTGCCCGACCCCGCGATGCCGCTGCAGGATGCCCACGCCGTCGATTTCATCATCGACACGCTGCGATCCGAACCGGCCGGAACGGTCACGCTGTGCCCGCTGGGCCCGCTTACCAATATCGCGACCGCCTTCGAACGCGCCCCCGACATCGCCGCGCGGGTCAAGCGCATCGTGCTGATGGGCGGCGCCTATTTCGAGGTGGGCAACATCACGCCCGCCGCCGAATTCAACATCTACGTCGATCCCGAAGCCGCGCAGATCGTCTTTGCCGCCGGCGCGCCGCTGGTGGTCCTGCCGCTGGACGTGACGCACAAGGCGCTGGTCACAAAACCGCGCAATGACGCCTTCCGCGCGCTTGGCACGCCGGCGGGCATCGCCGTGGCGCAGATGACCGACTTCTTCGAACGCTTCGACCGCGAGAAATACGGCTCGGACGGGGCGCCGCTGCACGACCCCTGCGTCACCGCCTGGCTGCTGAACCCCGCCCTGTTCACCGGGCGCGAGATCAATGTCGAAATCGAAACCCGCTCGCCGCTGACCCGGGGCATGACCGTGGCCGACTGGTGGGGCGTCACCGACCGGCCGAAGAACGCGCTGTTCATCGGCGATCTGGACGCCGACGGCTTCTTTGCGCTGCTGACCGAAAGGCTGGCCCGCCTGTGAAATCACTGCACCTCGCCGACCCTTCGGACCTGCACAAGCTGACCGCCATGGTGCTGGCCTTCCATGCCGAAACCGGCCATGGCAGCGACCCCGACCAGGTGGAAAAGGCGCTGGCCCCGATCCTGGACGGGCTGCCGCATGGGGCGTTGTGGCTGATCGGCCCGCGCAAGGCGCCCGTGGGCTACGTCATGGTCAGCTTCGGGTGGAGCCTGGAATACGGCGGCCTGGATGCCGTGGTCGACGAGATCTACATCCGCCCCGCCGTGCGCCGGCGCGGCATGGGGGGCGATGCGCTGCACCAGCTTAGCGTCGGGCTGCGCGATGCGGGCGTGCGCGCGCTGCATCTCGAGGTTGATCGCAGCGACGAGCGGGCACAGCAGTTCTACCGGCGCAACCGCTTCAAGATGCGCGAACGCTTCGCGCTCATGAGCCGCGAGTTGTGACAGCCGCGCGGCGCCAAGGCGCGGGCGCCGCTCTTTCATTGCGGCGCAAAGCGCCTAGATAGGCCCCATGACCCTGCATATTCCCTTCGACAACAGCTTCGCCCGCCTGCCCGCCAGCTTTCACAGCAAGCTGACGCCGCAGCCCGTTTCCGCCCCCCGGCTTGTGGCCTACAACGCGGACCTTGGGGCCGAACTGGGCATCACCGGCGCTGACGAGGCGCAGCTGGCGCAGATGTTTTCCGGCAACGCGCTCCCCGATGGCGCCGACCCGCTTGCGCAGATCTATGCCGGCCACCAGTTCGGCGGTTTC
>CAXICP010000527.1:0-2269 GCA_964022595.1 uncultured Salipiger sp. | reverse complement strand
GGCATGCATGGCCTTTACGAAGCCAACATGGCGATGCACGGCTGCGATCTGATGATCAACATCGGCGCGCGCTTCGACGACCGGATCACCGGCCGGCTGGATGCGTTTTCGCCCAATTCGAAAAAGGCGCATATCGACATCGACCCCAGCTCGATCAACAAGGTCATCAAGACCGACCTGCCGATCGTGGGCGATGTGGGCCACGTGCTGGAAGACATGCTCAAGGTCTGGAAGGCGCGCGGGCGCAAGGTCAACCGCGAGGGGCTTGCCAAGTGGTGGCGCCGCATCGACGACTGGCGCGCGGTCAAATGCCTGACCTACACGAATTCCGAAACGGTCATCAAACCGCAGTTCGCGCTTGAACGGCTCGAGGCGCTGACCAAGGGGATGGATCGCTACATCACCACCGAAGTCGGCCAGCACCAGATGTGGGCAGCGCAGTTCCTGGGTTTCGAGGATCCGAACCGCTGGATGACAAGCGGCGGCCTTGGCACCATGGGCTATGGCTTTCCGTCGTCGATCGGCGTGCAGATGGCCCATCCCGAAAGCCTGGTGATCAATGTCGCGGGCGAAGCGTCCTGGCTGATGAACATGCAGGAAATGGGCACGGCGGTGCAGTACCGCCTGCCGGTCAAGCAGTTCATCCTGAACAACGAACGCCTTGGCATGGTGCGCCAGTGGCAGCAGCTGCTGCACGGCGAGCGCTATTCGTCCAGCTGGTCCGAAGCGCTGCCCGATTTCGTCAAGCTGGCCGAGGCGTTCGGGGCCAAGGGCATCATCTGCAAGGACCCGGCCGATCTGGACGATGCGATCATGGAAATGCTGAACCACGACGGGCCGGTGATCTTCGACTGCCTGGTCGAGAAGCACGAGAACTGCTTCCCCATGATCCCCTCGGGCGAGCCGCACAACAAGATGCTGCTTGGCGATGCCAAGGCCACCAACGCGATCGCGGGAAAGGGGGCGGTGCTGGTCTGACCCGCGCCGAAGCCCAAGATTTTTCGTACGAAAAATCTTGGGCGCCCCTCCCCCAGCGGAAGATTTTTCGTACGAAAAATCTTCGACGTCCCGACCGGAAAGGATTTCCAGATGTCCGCACTACACATCAAGAAAGGGTCGAACAAGCATTCGGCCTACAACCTGCGCCCGACCTTTTCGGATGTGCAGGAAGCGCACACGATCACCGTTCTTGTGGAAAACGAACCCGGCGTCCTGGCACGGGTGATCGGGCTGTTTTCGGGGCGGGGCTACAACATCGACAGCCTCACCGTGGCCGAGGTCGATCATCAGGGCCACCTGTCGCGCATCACCATCGTCACCACGGGCACGCCGCAGGTGATCGAACAGATCAAGGCGCAGCTTGGACGAATCGTTTCGGTGCGCGAAGTGCATGACCTGACGGCCGAGGGCGCGTCGGTCGAACGCGAACTGGCCTTGATGAAGGTTTCCGGAAGCGGGGAAAAGCGCGTCGAAGCTCTTCGGCTTGCGGATATCTTCCGCGCCAACGTGGTGGATTCGACGCTGGAAAGCTTTATCTTCCAGCTCACCGGCGCGCCGGACGAGATCGACGCCTTCGCCGACCTGATGCGCCCACTCGGGCTGGTTCAGGTGGCGCGCACGGGCGTGGCCGCCCTGGCGCGGGGCCAGGACTGACCCGCCTTCGGAAACCGTTCAGCCTGCCTGGGACGCCTTGATCGTCTCGGGCAGCATCTTCTGCGCCGGGAAGGGCACGATGTTCCCTTCGCCGCGCCGAACCGTGCGACGCGGTGCGGCACGCTCGCGCGCGGGCTTGGCCTTTTGAAGCACGTCCGCAAGTTCGGGGCAGTGTTTCTGTGCCAGCAGCTGCGGATTGCGCGCGAACCGCAGGTTGCGGTCCTGCCTCAGGTCGAACTGGATGAGATCGCCCGCGTCAAGCGACACGCCGGCGTGCAGACTGCCTTCGGTGTCGGGGTATAGCGCCAGATCGCCCTGATCTTCGCACCAGATGACCGCCTTGTGATCCTGGCGGTCCGCCCAAAGCACCACTCCGTACATCTTTTGCGTCATGGTCATCCCCTTGTCGGTCCCTTGGGAACGAGCATGCGCAATTCCTGTCACAGGCACATCGGAAGAAACGTGTCTCGGGGTTGCTTTTTGTGTCCGGCACCGTATCAATTGGCGCGATATGGCGTCACTCCTGACGCGCATAAGCATCAGCCACGCGGACGTGACAAGGACCTTGCGCCGGACCGCCACAGGTCGGACGATAGTACCGATATATTAAGGACAA
>CAXICP010000526.1:0-2276 GCA_964022595.1 uncultured Salipiger sp. | reverse complement strand
CGAAGCGGTCGGCCAGCTGGCTGACATGCACCAGCCCGTCCTGATGCACGCCGATATCGACGAAGGCGCCGAAGGCGGCGACATTGGTCACCGTGCCCTCAAGGCGCATCCCCGGCTTGAGATCCTTGATATCGTCGATGCCCTCGGCAAAGCTGGCGGTCTTGAACCCGGGGCGCGGATCGCGGCCGGGCTTTTCCAGTTCGGCCAGGATGTCGCGCACCGTGGGCAGGCCGAACCGGTCGTCCACGAAGGTCTGCGCATCAAGCTGCGCCAGCACCTTCGGGTCGGACTGGATGGCGCGCAGGTCGCGCCCGCAGGCCTGCACGATGCGGCGGGCGACGTCATAGGCTTCGGGGTGGACCGACGAGGCATCCAGCGGCTCCTTGCCGCCCTGGATGCGCAGGAAGCCGGCGCATTGCTCATAGGCGCGCGGGCCCAGCCGCGCCACCTTGAGCAATTCGCGCCGCGACGCAAAGGCGCCGTTGGTGTCCCGGTGCAGCACGATCGCCTCGGCCAGCCCCGGCCCAAGCCCGGACACATGCGCCAGCAGCGGCGCCGAGGCCATGTTCAGATCGACCCCCACCGCGTTCACCGCATCCTCGACCACCGCTTCAAGCGACTTGGCCAGCCGGTGCTGGTCGACGTCGTGCTGGTACTGGCCCACGCCGATGCTCTTGGGGTCGATCTTGACCAGCTCGGCCAGCGGGTCCTGCAGGCGCCGGGCGATGGACACCGCGCCGCGCAGGCTGACATCCAGGTCGGGAAATTCGCGCGCCGCCAGTTCAGAGGCGGAATAGACCGACGCGCCCGCCTCGGACACGATCACCTTGACCGGTTTGTGCGCCCCCGCCGGCAGCATCGCCAGCGTGTCGGCCACCAGCTTTTCCGTCTCGCGCGAGGCGGTGCCGTTGCCGATGGCGATCAGTTCGATCCCGTGGCGCGCCACCAGGTCCAGGATCGCCGCCTGCGCGCCGCGAATGTCGTTGCGCGGCTGGAACGGGTAGATCGTATCGGTGGCCAGCACCTTGCCCGTGGCATCGACCACCGCCGCCTTGACCCCGGTGCGGATGCCCGGATCAAGCCCCAGCGTCGGGCGCGCCCCCGCCGGGGCGGCCAGCAGCAGATCGCGCAGGTTGCGGGCGAACACCTGGATCGCCTCGTCCTGGGCGCGGGTGCGCAGATCGGCCAGCAGGTCCAGCATCATCGACGACGACAGCTTGACCCGCCAGGTCCAGCCCGCCACGCCGCGCAGCCATTTGTCGCCCGGCCCGCCGCCCGACAGCCCAAGGCGCGAGGCGATCATGTCGATGCAGGTGTCGGCGCCGCCTTCGGGATCGGGGCCGATGTCGATCTGCACCACCTCTTCCTTCCAGGCGCGCATCATCGCCAGCGCGCGGTGCGACGGCACCCTGGACCATTTTTCGCTATGGGCGAAATAGTCGGAAAACTTGGCGCCCACCTCTTCCTTGCCGGGCACGACGCGGGCGCTCATCACCGCTTCGCGCGCAAGATAGCCGCGCAGATCGCCCAGAAGCCCGGCGTTTTCGGCCAGCTCTTCGGTGAGGATGTCGCGCGCCCCGTTCAGCGCGTCCTTGACCGTGGGCACCGCGTCGCTGACGAAGCGCGCGGCCAGCGTTTCGGGATCGCTGCGCCGGTCGGCCATGATCGCATCGCGCAGCGGCTCCAGCCCGTTTTCGCGCGCGATCATCGCCTTGGTGCGCCGCTTGGGCTTGTAGGGCAGGTAGATGTCTTCAAGCTGGGCCTTGGTTTCGGCCTGCGCGATGGCGCGGGCCAGCGCATCGGTCAGCTTGTCCTGCCCTTCGATGGATTTCAGGATCGCATCGCGCCGCCCGTCCAGTTCGCGCAGATACCCCAGCCGTTCGGACAGGTTGCGCAGCTGCGTGTCGTCCAGCCCGCCGGTGGCCTCTTTGCGGTAGCGCGCGACAAAGGGCACGGTCGATCCTTCGTCCAGCAGCTTGACGGCGGCGGCGACCTGCGCCGCGCTTGCGCCGATCTCGGTGCCGATGGTGCGGTTGATGCGGCTGGCGCGATCCATGAACGGTTTCCTTTTTCCTGCCCTGTGCCCGGGGCCCCTTAGTAGCCGCCCGCGCCCCCGCGCGAAAGAGCTTCGCCCCGCCCCGCGGCCGGATTCCGCCGCCGCGACGCGCGGATGTCATCAATCTGAATCCGCGCTGTCAGCAGGCTGTCAACTTGGGGCCTTAGCCCCAAGGGCTGTGACCCTGCGCCGGCCCATCCCGGCGCCGCGCGCGCGTAAC
>CAXICP010000525.1:0-2285 GCA_964022595.1 uncultured Salipiger sp. | reverse complement strand
TGTGGGTGGTGGTGGTGGCCACATGGGCATGGGGGAAGGGCGAGGGATGTTCGCCCGCCGCGACCAGCCCCGCGAAATGCGCCATGTCCACCAGCAGCCAGGCGCCGACGCTGTCGGCGATCTGACGCATGCGGGCAAAGTCGATCTGGCGCGGGATGGCCGCGCCGCCGGCGACGATCAGCTTGGGCTGATGTTCGGTGGCCAGCTCTTGCACCTGGTCGTAATCCAGCAGGTTGTCCTGCTGGCGCACGCCGTACTGAATGGCGTTGAACCACTTGCCCGACTGGTTGGGGCGCGCGCCGTGGGTCAGGTGGCCGCCAGCGTCCAGCGACATGCCAAGGATGGTGTCGCCCGGCTGGATCAGCGCCTGGTACACGCCCTGGTTGGCCTGGCTGCCCGAATTGGGCTGCACATTGGCAAACTCGCAGCCGAACAGCTGCTTGGCACGGTCGATCGCAAGGTTTTCCGCCACGTCGACCCAGTCGCAACCGCCGTAATAGCGCTTGCCCGGGTAGCCTTCGGCGTACTTGTTGGTCATCACCGAGCCCTGCGCCTGCATCACGGCGCGCGAGACGATGTTCTCGGATGCGATCAGCTCGATCTCGTCGCGCTGGCGGCCAAGTTCGCCGGTGATCGACGCGAAAAGCTCGGGATCGCGGTCGGCAAGCTCCTGGGTGAAGAAGCCGTCATCGCGGTGCGGTGCGTTCATGGGCGTGGTCTCCCGGTGTCAAGGATTCGTCATGTGGCGCCTAGGTACTGGAAAGAACGCCGCGCGCAAAGGGATCAAAGCGGCATTCGGGCAGGAGATGAACGACGTCTCTGGCAGCTTGGGGAAACTTGTGATTGTTTCGGAACACCGGCCGGGACAGGGGAAACACATTGCCGCTGAAGATCGCCTTCTGCGCGTCGAACGCACCCATCGCCCAGTCGGCGCTGGCCGGGCTGACGCGCCGCTACGGAAACCACGCCGAAGACGGCTCGGACGTCATCGTCGCGCTTGGCGGCGACGGGTTCATGCTGCACACGCTGCACCGCACCCAGGAACTGGCGGTGCCGGTCTACGGCATGAACCGGGGCACCGTGGGCTTTTTGATGAATGCCTATTCCGACCACGCCCTGCAGGAACGCCTGTCGGCGGCCGAAGAGGCGGTCATCAACCCGCTGTCCATGCGCGCCCACAAGCTGGACGGGTCCATCCACGAGGCGCTGGCCATCAACGAGGTGTCCCTGCTGCGCGGCGGCCCGCAGGCGGCGCGGCTGGCGATTCACGTCGACGGCAAGCTGCGCCTGCCCGAACTGGTCTGCGACGGGGCGCTGCTGGCCACCCCCGCCGGGTCCACCGCCTACAACTATTCGGCGCATGGGCCGATCCTGCCCATCGGCGCCGAGGTGCTGGCCCTGACCTCGGTCGCCGCCTTCCGCCCCCGGCGCTGGCGCGGCGCGCTTCTGCCCAAGAACGCCGAGGTCACCTTCGAGGTGCTCGAACATGAAAAGCGCCCCGTGATGGCCGAAGCCGACAGCCAGTCGGTGCGCGACGTGCTGCGGGTGCATATCCGGTCCGAACCCAGCGTGCGGCACCGGGTGATGTTCGACCCCGGCCACGGGCTGGAAGAACGGCTGATCCGCGAACAATTCGTCTGATCGCTCTGGAACCTTTTCACCCCGGCACGGGTTCTGTTGTCGAACCCCGCGACGAGGCGGGCAAGACTGCCAGAGAAAGGAATACACCGATGAATTGGGATGTGATCCAAGGCAAATGGAAACAGATCAAAGGCGATGCTCAGTCCCAGTGGGGCAAGCTGACCGATGACGACCTAGACCGCGCCGAAGGCGACCGCGAAAAGCTGGTCGGCGTCATCCAGGAACGCTACGGCATGGCCAAGGACGAAGCTGAAAAAGAAGTCGACAGCTTCTACCACAAGCACGCTGCCTGACGCGTCAGGTTGCTTTCCGGCCCTTGGCCGGGCCTGTTCGTAAGCAGGTTTGCACGTATGGACCCCGGGTTTCCCTCCCCGGGGTCTTTTCGTGTCCGGCGCCCGACGGCGATGCGGCGGGGTTGAGCCGGCGGCGCAATTGCATTCATATGGCCCGGCGCATCTGCCAGCGCCGCATCATCGCAGGGCCCTCATGATACAAGCTTTTCACCACGTAGCGATCATCTGTTCGGACTATGCGCGC
This sequence comes from uncultured Salipiger sp., assembly GCA_964022595.1. GTDB lineage: Bacteria > Pseudomonadota > Alphaproteobacteria > Rhodobacterales > Rhodobacteraceae > Salipiger. The sequence goes on along the minus strand of CAXICP010000525.1, from coordinate 107 downwards.
AGCCGCGCCTTTTACGTCGAAACCCTTGGGCTGACGGTGGTGGCCGAAACCCTGCGCAAGGAACGCGACAGCTGGAAGCTGGATCTGGCGATTCCCGGCGGCGGGCA
>CAXICP010000524.1:0-2306 GCA_964022595.1 uncultured Salipiger sp. | reverse complement strand
AGCAATGCTTGGAGTTGTTGTTCATCGACTGCAGGTAATCCAGCGCCGATGCCGCGTCGGACAATTCGCCGATGCCCTGGTCGTATTCGCCCTGGCTGCGCCCCACGCCGCGGAAGTTGAACCGCAGCACGGTGAAGCCCAGCTTGTGAAAGGCGTAATGCAGGTTGTAGACAACCTTGTTGTTCATCGTGCCGCCGAACTGGGGGTGCGGATGCAGGACGATCGCGATCGGTGCGTCTCTTTCCTTTTGCGGGTGATAGCGGCCTTCGAGGCGGCCTTCGGGTCCGGGAAAAATGACCTCGGGCATCTTGGTGATCTGCTCCTGCTGGTGCCGGCAATTCTTGACGAAACTGCTCGGGTATCTTAGAACCATTCCAGATCCGGAGTGGACTCCGGGCGGGCTGACCGTGCAGATAGGCAATCGGTCCGGGAAGGTCAATTGTTGGCGCGTGGTGGCCGCAAGGAGGTGGGACGTGAAACTGAGCACAAAGGGGCGCTATGCGATGGTGGCGCTGGCCGATATCGCGCTTCAACCCGAGGGCCATCTGGTGACGCTGGGTGACATTTCGAAACGGCAGGACGTGTCGCTGCCCTATCTGGAACAGCTTTTCGGCAAGCTGCGCCGGGCCGGGCTGGTGGCGTCGGTGCGCGGCCCCGGCGGGGGTTACCGCCTGGCGCTGCCCGCGTCGGAAATCCGGGTGGTCGACATTCTGGCGGCGGTCGATGAAACCGTGGATGCGATGCACAAGGGCGCGGGGGCATCCGGGGGCACCTCGGGCAGCCGGGCGCAATCGCTGTCGAACCGGCTCTGGCAAAGCCTGTCGGCGCATGTCTACGTCTTCCTGCACCAGACGCGGTTGTCGGACGTGGTGGACAATTCCATGGCGCCGTGCCCTGCGGTGCCCACGCTGTTTTCCGTGGTCGACGAGGCCTGACGGGGCGCCGAACATGGCCCCCTTGATCCGGCGCGCGGGCGTTCGGGCAGCATAAGGATGGAACGGAATCGTGCAGCGCAGCTATCTTGACTGGAATGCCACGGCGCCGCTGCGCCCCGAGGCGCGGGCGGCGATGATCGACGCCATGGAACTGGTCGGCAACCCGTCGTCGGTTCATGCGGAAGGGCGCGCGGCCAAGGCGCTTGTTGAACGCGCGCGGGCCGATGTCGCGCGCGCGTTCGGCGCGGACGGGGCCGACGTGATCTTTGTGTCCGGCGCGACCGAGGCGGCGGCGCTGGCCTGCGCCGGGCGCGGCTTGCAGGGCGCTCCGGTCGAACATGACGCGGTGCTGGCCTGGGTCGAAACAAGCCTTGCGGTCGATGCGGGCGGGCAGGTGGCGGTGCTGGATGCGGGGCAGACGGCGCTGCAGGCGGCCAATTCCGAAACGGGAATCATCCAGGCGCTGCCGCAGGGGCTTGCCGTGATCGACGCAACGCAGGCCTTTGGCAAGATTCCCTTTGCGTTCAACTGGTCGGGCTGCACCGCGGCGCTGATTTCCGCGCACAAGCTGGGCGGGCCGAAGGGAATCGGGGCGCTGGTCGTCAAGCGGGGCACCGACATCTCCGCGCAGCTTAGGGGCGGGGGGCAAGAGATGGGCCGCCGCGCCGGCACCGAGAACATCGTCGGGATCGCAGGGTTTGCCGCCGCTGCGGCGGCCGCCGAACGCGACCTTGATGCCGGTGTCTGGTCGGGGGTGGAAAAACTTAGAAACATTCTAGAGAATGTGATTGCGGATGGCGCGAATGATACTATTTTTGTCGGGAAAGATGCGCCGCGCCTGCCCAACACATCCTGCTTCGCCGTGCCCGGCTGGAAGGGTGAGACGCAGGTGATGCAGATGGATCTTGCCGGTTTCGCGATCAGCGCGGGGTCGGCCTGTTCCAGCGGCAAGTTGCGGCCCAGCGGCGTTTTGCTGGCCATGGGCCACGACGCCGAAACGGCGCGCAGCGCGATCCGGGTCAGCCTCGGGCCGCAGGTGACGGAAGAACAGGTGATGCTCTTTGCCCAAAGCTGGCTGCGTCACCGCGAGAAATTCGGCGCAAGGCGCGCCTGAGGGCCGGCCGGCCCAGGACGGATCAGGGCCCGCGTGGCCCGCAACGAGATGAACGCGCCCAAGCGGTGCAGGACAGGAGAGACCACATGGCAGCCTTTGACAACGTGACCGTCAAGGAAGGGGTCGAGCAAGAGACCGTGGATGCGGTCGAGGCCGTTTCGACCTATAAATACGGTTGGGAAACCGACATCGAGATGGAATACGCGCCGAAGGGGCTGACCCCCGACATCGTGCGCCTGATCTCGGAAAAGAACGAA
>CAXICP010000523.1:0-2322 GCA_964022595.1 uncultured Salipiger sp. | reverse complement strand
GCCATCACCGGCAACGTGCTGCGCGATTACCTGACCGACCTGTTCCCGATCCTGGAACTGGCGACCAGCGCCAAGATGCTGTCCATCGTCAAGCTGATGAACGGCGGCGGGCTTTTCGAAACCGGCGCCGGCGGCTCGGCCCCCAAGCACGTGCAGCAGCTGGTCGAACAGAACCACCTGCGCTGGGACAGCCTTGGCGAATTCTGCGCGCTGGGGGAATCGTTCAAGTTCCTTGCGGACCAGACCGGCAATGAAAAGGCGCGCGTACTGGGCGATTGCGTCGACAAGGCGACGCAGGGCATCCTGGACAACGACCGTTCGCCCTCGCGCAAGGTCGGCGAGCCGGACAACCGCGACAGCCATTACTGGTTCGCCCGCTACTGGGCCGAATCGCTGGCCACGCAGACCGCCGACACCGAGCTTTCGGCGCATTTCGCCCCGATCGCCAAGGCGCTGACCGAAGGCGAGACCGCGATCCTTGCCGAACTGGCGCAGGCGCAGGGCAAGGCCGTGGATCTGGGCGGGTATTACCACACGGACGCGGCCAAGACCGCCGCCGTGATGCGCCCCTCGGACACGCTGAACGCCGTTTTCGGCTGATCGGCACGCGCCAGCGCGCATGACATGATGCCCCCGTCCGGTGCCTGCCGGGCGGGGGTTTTTCGTTTCCGCCAGCCGCCTGAACACGAAAAAGCCGCGCGGACGGCTGACGCCCGCGCGGCCCTATGAATTTTCGGATCGGCCCCGAAGGGCCGGCGCGGATCAGTCGCGCTTGCCGCGCCGGGGTGTGTCGTTGCCACCCGTGGGGCGGTTCGGCTTGCCGCCGGGCTTGGCGAACTTACCGGCGGGTTTACCGGCGGGCTTGCCACCGGGTTTGCCAAAGGGCTTGCCGGCGGGTTTGGCCCCGGGCTTGCGGGCAGCGCCGGGCGGGACAAAGCGCTTGGACGTGTCATTGGCCGACGGGCGCGGCGCGGGGACGCGATCGGCGCCCCGGTCAGAGCCCTTGCCGGCGAACTTGCCCGGGCCCTTGCCGAAATCCTTGCCGCCACCCTTGCCGAACCCCTTGTCCGGGCCCTTGCGCGCGGGCGCGTCCGAGGAACGCGCGGGGCGCACCTCGCGGTGGGGCGCATCGGGGCCGGTTTCGCGCGGAGCCCGCTCGGGGCGATTTTCACGCGGCGCGCGGTCGTCGCGGCGGGGCCGGTCGGGCGCATCGCCGCGCGGCTTGCGATCGCCGCCATCGAAACGGTCCTTGCGCGGGCCGCCCTTGTGGCCGGGCCCGTCACCCCGGGGCGGGCGCCCCTGCGGAGCGAATTCCGGCGTCTTGTCCAGCACCCGTGCGGAAATGCCGTCTTCCAGCAGCCCGCCGTCGCCCAGATGGGCGATGAAACCGTTCACGCTGGTTTCCTTGAGCTCGACGAAGGTTTCGCTTTCCTGCACGCGGATCGCGCCGATGTCGTCCTTGTTCAGATCGCCGGCGCGGCACAGCAGCGGCAGGATCCAGCGCGGCTCGGCGCGGTTGCCACGCCCGACCGACAGCGACACCCACTTGCTGGGGCCGAAATCGCGCGGTTCGCGCTTTTCGGGCCGCGCGTCGGGGGGCAGCAGATCCTCGGGGGCGGCCTGGCGCGACTGGGACAGGCGCAGATAGGCGGCCGCGATGACCTCGGGGGTGCGCTGTTCCAGCAGCTTGGCGGCAAAGGCCGCCTGTTCTTCGGTGATCGGCGCGTCCCAGGCGGGATCGGCCAGCAGGCGGGTTTCATCCTGCGCGCGGATTTCATCGGCGGTGGGCGCGGTGACCCATTCGGCGTCGATCTTGGCCCATTTCAGCAGACGTTCGGCCTTTTTCGCAACGCGAGGCGGCACGATCAGCGCCGAAATCCCCTTGCGCCCGGCGCGCCCGGTGCGGCCCGACCGGTGCAGCAGGCTTTCGGTGTTGGTCGGCAGATCGGCGTGGATCACAAGGTTGAGGTTCGGCAGATCGATGCCGCGCGCCGCAACATCGGTGGCCACGCAAACCCGCGCGCGCCCGTCGCGCATGGATTGCAGCGCCCGGGTGCGTTCATCCTGGCTAAGCTCGCCCGAAAGGCTGACCACCGCGAGCCCGCGATTGGTCAGGCGGGCAGTCAGATGGTTGACCGCCGCGCGGGTGTTGGCAAACACGATGGCGCTTTGGTCGTGGTGAAAGCGCAGCATGTTGAAGATGGCATGTTCGGAATCCGACGCCGCCACGCGCACCGCCTGGTATTCGATGTCGGTGTGCTGGCGCGAGCTGTCGATTGTGCTGACGCGCTGCGCATCCTTCTGGAACGTCTCGGCCAGCTT
>CAXICP010000522.1:0-2345 GCA_964022595.1 uncultured Salipiger sp. | reverse complement strand
ACCCTGCGCGGCACCGGCTGCCAGCTGGCCTCGGCCGTGGCGGCGGGGCTTGCGGCGGGCGAGGCGCTGCCCGCCGCCATCCGCCGCGCCCGCGCGCTGGTGGCCGACCGGTTCGCCGCACGCCAGCCCTGACGGGGCAGGGCAGGGGGGCAAAGACGGCCCCGCCTAGGCAGACCTGCCGCTAGACGGCGGTTTGCGCGACTGGTAACGCTATCGGCAAAGGGGAAAGGAGACCCGACATGAGCACTGTTCTCGAACAACTGCGCGGCATGACCAAGGTCGTGGCCGACAGCGGCGAGGTCGCGTCGGTCAAGCGGCTCAAGCCGGTGGATTGCACCACGAACCCCAGCCTGGTGCTGGCGGCGCTGTCCGACCCGACGTCCGAGGCGCTGATCGCCACGGAAATCGAAAAGGGCCGCGCGGCGGGGCTGTCCCCCGAAGCGCTGGTCGCCACGCTGACCGTCGCCGTGGGGGTCGAACTGACCCGGCTGGTGCCCGGGCGCGTGTCGACCGAGGTCGACGCCTGCCTGTCCTTCGACACCGACGCATCGGTTGCCCGCGCCCGCGAGATCGTGGCCGATTACGACGCGCGCGGCGTCGGGCGCGACCGCATCCTCATCAAGCTGGCGTCGACCTGGGAAGGCATCCGCGCGGCGCAGATCCTGCAGGACGAGGGCATCGACTGCAACCTGACGCTGCTGTTCTGCATGGCCCAGGCGGCGGCCTGCGCCGATGCGGGGGCGTTCCTGATTTCGCCCTTCGTGGGGCGGATCACCGACTGGTACAAGAAGGCCGAGGGCGTGGACGGCTACGCCCCCGACGAGGACCCGGGCGTCAAGTCGGTGCGCGCCATCTACGACTATTACAAGTCCAACGGCATCGACACCGTGGTCATGGGCGCATCCTTCCGCACCACCGACCAGATCAAGGCGCTTGCGGGTTGCGACAACCTGACCATCTCGCCCAAGCTGCTGGACGCGCTTGACGGCGAAACCGGCGATCTGCCACGCGCCCTGTCGCCGGACACCGCCAAGCCGGCCGAGCGGCTGCATTACGACGAACCCGCCTTTCGCTGGGCGCTGAACGCCGATGCCATGGCCACCGAAAAGCTGGCCGAGGGCATCCGCAATTTCGACGCGGACCACCGCAAGCTGATCGCGCTGATCGCCGCGCGCTGATCCGACCGTCCCCCGCGCGCCCGTGCGGGGGACGGATGCCACCCCGTTTCGGGGCGCCGCATGACGTCGCGGCGCCGGCAGCCTTTGTGCTGCACGGGCCCCCTGTCTGCCCGATCTACCCAAACGTGCAAACTTCGCTCGACAGGATACTTCTAAGCTATACTTAAAGGTCCCAGTGTTGTTACGCTGGTGTTCGTAGTGACTTTTTTTGGGGGCGATGTCGTTCACATATGCCGCATGTAATCATTGCCGATGACAACAAGGAATTCCGTGTCCTGCTGTCGATGTACTGCCAACGGGCCGGCTGGACGGTCGAAAGCTGCGCCAATGGCGCCGAGCTGATGGACCTGGTCGCCGCCGGGTCCGGACCGGGACTTTTGCTGATCGACATCATGATGCCCGTGGTCGACGGGATAGAGGCAATCGAACGCATCTGCGCCCATGACCGCCCTCTAAGGGTGCGGTTCATGTCGGGCGGCGATAGCGCCCCGCTGATGGCCGCCAAGCTGATCGCCTCGGCCCGCGAAATGCGGGTGGGGCGCAATATCTTCAAGCCCGTGGGCCGCGATCAGTTCCTTGCGGTGCTGGACGAAGAGGCCGACCACTTGGCGCAGCTGGCCGCCGAAAGCGGGGCGCGCACATGAACCACCATACCGGAGCCCTTGGGTGATCGTTCCGGCGGTACAAAGCCTCACGGGGCTGACGCTGTCGGGGCTGTTCTGCTATTTGATCTTTGCATCTGCGCGCGTGCGCCGGCACCCGCTTCGTCGCGAGGCGCTGTTCGGGCTGACGATGGGCATCCTCGTGGTGTTCCTGGGCATGAGCGCGTTCACGCTGGACACGCTGCCGGTGCCCATGTCGGCCAAGCCGGGGCCGTTGCTGTTCGCCGGCTACCTGGGCGGCCCGGTGGGCGGGCTGATCGCGGGCGGGCTTGCGGCGGCGTTCCGCATCGCGCAGGGCGGGCCGGTGTCGGCGCAGATGATCGGCGTGGCGATGCATGTGGTCTATGTCATCGCGGGGCTGGCCCTGCGCTACGCGCTGCCCCCGCGCGACTGGCCGCGCCTGCCGCGGGGGGCGATCTGCCTGATGCTTGCGGGGGTCGTGCTGCTTCAGGCGGCGCCCATCATTCTGGTGCGGCTGTTCACCTCGCGCGGGCTGTCATCGGGG
>CAXICP010000521.1:0-2350 GCA_964022595.1 uncultured Salipiger sp. | reverse complement strand
GCAACCTGGACCAGATGCGCAGCCTGCGCGACGACATCGAAGCGCAGCTTGGCCCGCTGACCGGGGTCATCCACGGCGCGGGCGTGATCGATGACGGCCCGCTGATGACCCGCACCTCGGCCAGCGTGGAAAACGTGTTCACCCCAAAGATCCACGGCACGCAGGTGCTGGGCGCGCTTTTCCCCGACGGGGCGCTGGACTGGATGGTGCTGTGCGCGTCTTCGTCGACCGTGACGGCGCCTGCGGGGCAGGTCGATTACGTCGCCGCCAATGAATACCTCAACGCCTTTGCCCAGTCCCGCGCGGGCGGAAAGACCCGGGTGATCGCGATCAACTGGGGCATCTGGAACAAGATCGGCATGGCCGCCGAAGCGGTCGCGCGCCGCCGGGGCGATGCGCCGCCCGCGCCGGTCGAACCGGCGGGCGTGCCGATGCTGGACACCCGCGGTTTCGACGCGCAGGGCAACCGGCTGTTCACCGCGCAATATGGCGCGACCGACTGGTTCATCGATGAACACCGCACGCGGGCGGGCGATGCGCTGCTGCCCGGCACCGGCTACATCGCCCTTGCGGCCGAGGCGCTGCGCGCGCAGGGCGAACCGGGCGCCTTCGAAATCCGCGACCTGACCTTTCTGCGCCCCTTGCGCGTGAGCGAAGGCGCCTCGCGCGATGTGCGCATCAGGCTGGCCCGGCGGGGCGAGGGCTATGGGTTCGACGTGCTGGCCGATGCCACGCTGGGCGCCGCGCGCGGCCACGCGATGACCGCGCAGGGGCGGCTTGCCCTGATGCCGATGGCGCGCCCCGACCCGCTGGACCTTGGCGCGATCCGGGCGCGCTGCGGCGTTCCGCAGACCGCGCCGGGGGGCAGGCTGATGCCCGCGCAGGCGGTGCACCTGGCCTTTGGGCCCCGCTGGAACGTGCTGGATTCCCGCGCCATCGGTCAGGGCGAGGGCATTGCCGATCTGTCCCTTGCGCCAGGCGCCGCGCAGGATGGGTGCCTGTTGCATCCGGCGCTGATGGACATCGCCACCGGCTGGGCGATGGAGCTGATCGAAGGCTACCAGCCGACCCACCTTTGGGTGCCGGTCAGCTATGCCCGCGTGCGGGTCCACGCGCCGCTGACGGAACGGATCGTCAGCTGGGTGCGCAACGCTGCCGAAAACCGCGCCGCATCGCAAACCGCCAGCTTCGACATCACCATATGCGACCCCCAAGGCGCGGTTCTCGTGGAAATCAGCGGCTTTGCCATCCACAAGCTGGCGCAGGCCGATGTGCTGCACGCCGCCCCCCGCCTGACCGCCGCCGAACTGGAAACCGACCGAACCGAAGCGCAGCCCCTGTCGCCCGCCGAGGAACGGCTCGCCCACAACCTGTCCCAAGGCATCCTGCCCGCCGAAGGGGCCGACGCCTTTGCCCGCGCCCTGGCGCTGGGGGTGCCCGAACTTGTGGTCTCGTCCATGGATCTGGACCAGTTGGCGGCGCAGACGGGGGCCGTCAGCGAAGAGCGCGCCGAAGGGCAAAGCTTTGACCGCCCGCAGTTGCCTGACGATTACGCCGCCCCGGAAACCGAAGTCGAACGCACGCTGGCCGGGTTCTGGCAGGATCTGCTGGGCGTGCGGCAGGTGGGCATCGACGACAGCTTCTTCGACCTTGGCGGGCACAGCCTGATCGCGGTGCGCCTGTTCGGCATGGTGCGCAAGGCGTTCCGCGTGGATTTCCCGATCTCAATCCTGTTCGAGGCGCCGACCATCCGCAAATGCGCCGCGCTGATCGCCGCGCGCACCGGCCATGTGGACAGCGCCGATGCCCCCGAAACGCCCGAGCGGCGGTTCACCCACCTGGTCCCGATGCATGACGGCGACGCCGGGCCGCGCCGGCCGTTCTTTCTGGTGGCGGGGATGTTCGGCAACGTGCTGAACCTGCGCCACCTGGCGCATCTGCTGGGCGCCGACCGCCCGTTCTACGGGCTTCAGGCGCGCGGGCTTTACGGCGACGCCGCCCCGCATGACGATATCGAGACGATGGCCCGCGACTACATCGCCGAAATGCGGCAGGTGCAGCCGCGCGGCCCCTACATGGTCGGCGGCTTTTCGGGGGGCGGCATCACCGCCTATGAAATCACGCGCCAACTGGAAGCCATGGGCGAAGAGGTGGCGCTGTGCGTGCTGCTGGACACGCCGCTGCCGGTGCGCCGGCCGCTGGACCTGCGCGACCGGCTGATCATCCAGGCGGCCGAGGCGCGCGCGCGCGGGCCGCTGTACCCGCGCACCTGGGCGCGCGACCGCATCGCCTGGGAAATCGACAGTCGCCGCGCGACCGGGCAAACCCCATCACACGCGTATCACCACGC
>CAXICP010000520.1:0-2356 GCA_964022595.1 uncultured Salipiger sp. | reverse complement strand
CCAGCCGGTCGGTCCGGTCCTCGCCGAAATACATGTAGTAGACGATGCGCAGGTAGTAGAAGGCGCCGATCACCGATGCGAGCACGCCCGCGATCGCCAGCCACACCAGCCCCGCGTCATAGGCGGCGCGCAGAACGTAAAGCTTGCCGAAGAAGCCCACCAGCGGCGGCACCCCCGCAAGGCTGAACAGAAGCACCAGCATCGCCAGCGCGCGGCCCGGCTCCTTGCTGGCATACATCCCCAGCGCGTTCACGTCCGTCACCGGCTGCCCGTCGCGGCTGAGCGACAGGATGAAGGCGAAGACGCCCACGTTCATGGTCACGTAGATCGCCATGTAGACCAGCATCGACTGCACGCCCAGTTCCGTGCCCGCCGCAAGGCCCATCAGCGCAAAGCCCATGTGGGTGATCGACGAATAGGCCATCAGCCGCTTGATGTCGGTCTGCCCGATGGCCGCGATCGAGCCCAGGAACATGGACAGCACCGCCAGCAGCGCGACCACCTGGCTCCAGTCCGCGACGGCGCCGCCGAAGGCGTCGAACATCAGCCGGGCGAACAGCCCCATCGCCGCGACCTTGGGGGCGGTGGCGAAAAAGGCCGTGACCGGGGTCGGCCCCCCCTCGTAAACGTCGGGGGTCCACATGTGAAAGGGCACCGCCGAGACCTTGAAGGCCAGCCCCGACAGCATCAGCACCAGCCCGATCAGAAGGCCCACCGGAAGATGCCCCCCCGTGGCCGACGCAAGGATGCCCGAAAACAGCGTCGTGCCCGAATAGCCGTAGGTCAGCGATGCGCCATACAGCAAAAGCCCCGACGACAGCGCGCCCAGCACGAAATACTTCAGCCCCGCCTCGGTCGACCGCTCGCTGTCGCGGCGCAGCGCCGCAACCACGTAAAGCGCCAGCGACTGCAGTTCCAGCCCCATGTAAAGCGTGATCAGATCGCCCGCCGACACCATGACCATCATGCCCACCACGGACAGGATGACCAGCACCGGGTATTCGAACCGCAACATGCCGAACCGCTTCATGTAGCCTTCGGACATGACCAGCACCGCCGATGCGGACACAAGGATCATCACCTTGGCAAAGCGCGAGAACGCGTCGTCATTGTACATCCCCGAGAACGCCGCGCGCCCCGGGGCGTTCGAAAACCCGATCCACAGCGCCACGACAAGGAACAGCGCCGCCGCGCCCCAGACCAGCAGCGAGGCCACCTTGTCCTTGCCGGTATAGACCGCGCCCACCAGCGCGAGCATGGCGCAGACCGCCAGCACGATCTCCGGAAGGATGATGTTCAGATCAGCCGAGATCATGTCCCGCCCCCTTAATGGTTGGCTTCGGCCACGGTCGCGCCACCGAGATCGGCGGCAGCGACGGCCGTTTCATAGTTTCCGACAAGCGCCTCGACCGACGGGCCGATGATGTCCAGCGCCGCCGCCGGGTAAACCCCAAGCCACAGCGTCATGACCACCAGCGGCGCAAAGATCCACCTTTCGCGCGACGTCATGTCCTGCATCGTGCGCAGGCTTTCCTTGATCAGATCGCCCAGCACCACGCGCCGATAAAGCCACAGCGCATATGATGCGGACAGGATCACCCCCGAGGTCGCGAACAGCGCCACCCAGGTGTTGACCTGGAAGATGCCCACCAGCGTCAGGAATTCCCCGACAAAGCCGCTGGTGCCCGGCAGGCCCACGTTCGCCATGGTGAAGAACATGAAGATCAGCGCATAGGCCGGCATCCGGTTCACCAGCCCGCCATAGGCGTCGATGTCGCGCGTGTGCATCCGATCATAGATCACCCCGACGCACAGGAACAGCGCGCCCGAGATGAAGCCGTGGCTGAGCATCTGAAAGATCGCACCGTCCACGCCCTGCTGGTTGGCGGTGAAGATGCCCATGGTGACATAACCCATGTGCGCCACCGACGAATAGGCGATGAGCTTCTTCATGTCCTCCTGCACCAGCGCGACAAGGCTGGTGTAGACGATGGCGATGGCGCTCATCCAGAAGACCAGCGGCGCCAGCACCGCGGAGCCGACCGGGAACATGGGAAGGCTGAAGCGCAGGAAGCCGTAGCCGCCCATCTTGAGCAGGATCGCCGCCAGCACCACGGACCCGGCGGTGGGCGCCTGAACGTGCGCATCCGGCAGCCAGGTGTGCACCGGCCACATGGGCATCTTGACCGCGAAGCTGGCGAAGAAGGCCAGCCACAGCATGGTCTGCATCCCGCCCACCACATGCACGCCCAGCACATCGAAGCTGGCAAAGCTGAACTGATGCGCCAGCAGCGTCGGAATGTCGGTGGTGCCCGCGTCCGAATACATGGCCACCATGGCCACCAGCATCAGCACC
>CAXICP010000519.1:0-2358 GCA_964022595.1 uncultured Salipiger sp. | reverse complement strand
GCCAGACCCCGACAGGCCGGTGATGACCACCAGCTTGTCGCGCGGAATATCCACGTCGATGGATTTCAGGTTGTGCTCGCGCGCGCCGCGAACCTCGATCTGTTTCAACTCAGGCATGAGACCTCCGGGGACGGATGCCCGTTACATAGGCGCGCCATGCGGTTTCGCCAATGGCAAAGAGCGAACGTAACGGGAACTTAATGGATTCGCCGTCAGAATGGGCCGTTTCGTCGCAGCTGCGCCCTGCCCGCGCGCCCTAGCGGTACAGCAGCGACTGCCCGTCGGCGAAAAGATGCACCTTGGCCGGATCCACCGACAGCTTGACGGTCTGCCCCCGCAGCCCCTTGTGAATGCCCGGAAGCTTGGCGATGACCGGCTCTTGCGCGTGTTCGTCCGGTTCGAAATGCAGCAAGGTCACCTCGCCCAGCGCTTCGGTAAGCGCGACCTTGCCGGTGTAGACAGCCGCCTGCTGCGCGATGGCGCAATCCTCGGGGCGCAGGCCGACGTTGACCGCCAGCCCCATGTCGGCGTCGGTGGTGGACACGTCCGACACCGCCGTGCCGCCCCCCGCAAGGCGCACCGTGGTGCGCATGCCGGTGCCGGTGATTTCCCCCGCCAGCAGGTTCATGGCGGGCGAGCCGATGAACTGCGCGACGAATTCGCTGTTGGGCGTCTCGTACAGCTCCAGCGGCGTGCCGACCTGCGCGATGCCCTTGTTGGCCAGCACCACGATGCGCGAGGCCAGCGTCATCGCTTCGACCTGGTCGTGGGTGACGTAGATCATCGTGCGGTCGGGCATCTGTTCCTTGAGCTGCGCGATCTCGATCCGCGTCGCCACGCGCAGCGCGGCGTCAAGGTTGGACAGTGGCTCGTCGAACAGGAACACCTTGGGGTCGCGCACGATGGCCCGCCCGATGGCCACGCGCTGGCGCTGCCCGCCCGACAGCGCCTTGGGCAGGCGGTCAAGGTAGGGCGTCAGTTGCAGCATCTTCGCGGCGCGATCCACCGCCTCGGTGATCTCGGCCTTGGATTTCTTGGCGATCTGCAGCGCAAACGACATGTTGTCGCGCACGGTCATGTGCGGATAAAGCGCGTAGCTCTGGAACACCATGGCGATGCCGCGCTGCGCGGGCGGCACGTCGTTGACGCGCTGCCCGTCGATTTCAAGCGTGCCGGCAGTGATCCGTTCCAGCCCGGCGATCATCCGCAACAGGGTGGACTTGCCGCAGCCCGAGGGGCCGACAAAGACCACGAGTTCGCCCGCCTCGATGTCCAGGTCGATGTGCCGAAGCACCTCGATCGTGCCGCCGTAGGTCTTGCCCACGTCGCTTAGTTTCAGCTCCGCCATGCCCTATCCCCTCCGCCTCATGTGATCGTCACCGCCAGCACCGGCTGCCAGCGCCCGAAATGCAGTTTGCCGTCGGGCGCGGGCCCGGCCGAGCCCAGCTCGGCGCCGATCTGGTGCCAGCGGCCCTTGGGCGCCTCGACCGTGACGGGTTCCTCGCCGATGTTGAAGCCGCAGAAGATTTCCTCGTGCCCGTGCTTGCGATGGAATTTCAGCACCGTGCCTTCGCAGCTGACATCGAACATCTCGCCCTTCCTGAGCGCTTCGTGGCTGTGCCGGAACGAGATCGCCTTGCGGTAATGGTGCAGCATCGCAAGCGGGTCCTGTTCCTGCTGGGCCACCGTCAGCTTCAGGTGGTCGTGGCTGACCGGAAGCCAGGGGTGCGAGCTGGTGCTGAAACCGCCATTATGGGCATGCGGGTCCCAGACCATCGGGGTGCGCGCGCCGTCGCGCCCCTTGAACGCGGGCCAGAAGCGTTTGCCATAAGGGTCCTGCAGATCCTCGAAGCGCAGCTCTGCCTCGGGCAGCGCCAGTTCCTCGCCCTGGTAAAGACAGGCCGAGCCGCGCAGGCACATCATCAGCGTCAGGTACATGCGCGCCGCGTGTTCGGGGATGTTCCAGCGGGTGATGTGGCGCACCACGTCATGGTTGGAAAAGGCCCAGCAAGCCCAGCCGCCCGGCGCCTTGGTTTCAAGATCGTCCATGACGGTCTTGATGTATTGCGCGGTCGGCGCGTGATCGGACAACAGCTCGAAGGCGTAGGACATGTGCAGGTGCTGATCGCCGCGCGTGTAATCGCCCAGCACCTCAAGCCCGCGCTGATCCTCGCCGAGAACCCCGATATCCTTGCCAGCACCGCCGCGGGGCGCAAGCGCCCGGCGCTGCTGATCGGCTTCGCCGCCGAGACCGAGAACGTGGTCGAGAACGCCAAGACCAAGCGCAAGCGCAAGGGGGCGGACTGGATGATCGCCAACAAGGTCTCTGGGACAGAGGGCGACAGCGTGATGGGCGGC
>CAXICP010000518.1:0-2359 GCA_964022595.1 uncultured Salipiger sp. | reverse complement strand
CCCGCATGTCGCGCGGGATCACGGATTATCCACAAGATATTGCGCCAATCGTGACAAACATGGGGATTGACCAAATTCTCGGCAGCGCGTTTCATCCTAAGGCTGGAAAGGATCTGCCCGTGCCGCTTACGATACGCACCGTTTCGCCGCGCGACCCGCGCGCCGTGGCCCTGCTGGGGGAAAGCCATGCGCTGATGGATTCCCTGTTTCCGCCCGAGGACAACGCCTACCTTGATATCGACGCGCTATGTGCCGATGGCATCACCTTTTACGGCGCCGAAGAAGGCGGAGAGCTTCTGGGCTGCGCCGCCCTTGCCCGCCGCGACGGCTATGGCGAGGTCAAGTCGATGTTCGTCGCCCCCGTCGCGCGGGGCATCGGCGTGGCGCGCCGCCTGCTCGCCCACGTGGAAGCGCAGGCGCAGGCCGAAGGGCTGCCCCTGTTGCGGCTGGAAACCGGCGAAAAGCTGGCTGCGGCGATTTCGCTTTACGAGGGGCACGGCTATATCCGCCGCCCGCCCTTCGGCGCCTACGAATCCAACGATTCAAGCTTGTTCTACGAAAAATCCGTCTGCGCCGACGCGCCCGAACCCTAGTATTCTGTGCATTCCAGCGTAGCCTGCCCGCCAAGGCGGTCGTTGATGTAGCTGCCCATGATGTCGCAGGACACTGTCTTGCGGCGCGGTTCGCGCGGCGCGGGCTTTCCATCGCAGGACAGCCCCATCACCATGACCGACGGATCGCCGCTGACCCATTCCGGCGCGCAGCCGGTTTCAAGGAACACCGCCTTTTGCGCCCGTGCGGCGATGGGTCCGTAGCGCGCGGGGAATTCGACGCTGGTGCGGATCGCTTCGGCCATGTCATTGCGCACGCGGATCACAAATCGCGACCCTTCGACTTCGCGCGTAACCGGCGTCACGCCGTAAAAGCCCGGCCCGCCCATGTTGCAGGCACCGACAAGCAGCGGGATCAGAAGCGCGCGTTTCATGGCCGCACTAAAGCAGCAACGCCCTTAACAGCACATTAACGCTGCCCCGCGCCGGGCGCATGGCGGCCACGCCCTGGGGCGATGGAACCGCCCTCACGCTGCCATCGTTCGTCTGATGAGAAGGAGCGCAGCAATGACCCACCAGACGAAGCAGACCGAACGGCCGCGGATCGCCCCGTCGCGCCCCGACTGGCGCTGGTTGCTGATCCTCGGCGCCCTGCTGATCGTGGGGGGAATCATGGCATTCGTGAACCCCTTCGCGGCCTCGCTGACGGCGGTTGCGATCGCGGGGGGAATTTTTGCCGCGGGCGGCGCGATCCAGATGTGGATCGCCTTTCGTGACGAGGGCGGCGCGCCCGGCCGCTGGCTTTCGGGGATGCTGGGGTTGCTGCTGCTGGCCTTCGGCATCGCGCTGATCGCCAACCCCCTGGCCGGGATCGTGTCGCTGACGCTGATGATCGCCGGGTTCTTCATCGCGTCCGGCGCCCTGCGGATCTGGCTTGGCATGCACCTGCGCCATCAAAGCGGCTGGGGCTGGCTTGCCGGGGCCGGCGCCGTGTCGGTCGCGCTGGGGGTGCTTGTGATCCTGGCGCTGCCGTCCGAGGCAAGCAGCCTGCTGGGCCTGTTCCTGGGGGTCGACCTGCTGAGCACCGGAATCGGGCTGACGGCGCTGTCGCTGAAGATGCGCGCGCGCCGCTAGGTCAGAATTTCACCGTCACCCCGGGCAGGTTGATCGTGGTCATCAGGTCGCGCAATTCCTGACGCGCCGCGACGTTCGAGATGTTCAGCGCGCGCACGCCGATGTCCCGCAGATCCAGCAGCGTAAGGCCGCGCGGAAACAGTTCGCGAAAGATCACCCTTTCGGAAAACCCCGGCGCGATGCGGAAACCGATGCGCCGCGACAGCCGTTCCAGCGCGCTTTCCATCTTCTGCTTGTTGATCATCTGCTGGGCGCCAAGCCGGTTGCGCAGGACGATCCAGTCGATCGGAGTCCGCCCCTGCTGCGCCCGCAACTGCCGCGCGCCCCACACCATTTCCGAATAGACCGACGGGCCAAGGATGCGGTCGGTCGCGCCATCGATGCGCGCCAGCAGGTCGAAATCGATGAAGCTGTCGTTCAGCGGCGTGATCAGCGTGTCGGCCAGCGAATGCGCAACTTGGCTTAGCCGCGTGTGCGAGCCGGGGCAGTCGATCAGGATGAAATCCGATTGCGGTTCCAGGATCGCCATCGCCTCGGTCAGGCGGCGGTCGTTGACGTTCTCGCCGGGGGCAAGCGCATCGGGGGCAATTTCGGGCAGTTCGATGTACCAGGGGGTCGGCAGGTCGATCCCCTCGGCGGCCAGAAAGGCGGTGCGGTTGGCGCAATACCGTCCC
>CAXICP010000517.1:0-2377 GCA_964022595.1 uncultured Salipiger sp. | reverse complement strand
CGAAATGCGCACCGCTTTCGATCGCGATGGTCTTGTGGATGATGTCGCCCTCGACGCGGGCGGTGGCGGTCAGGCGCACCTTGAGGCCGCGCACGCGGCCGACGATGCGGCCGTTGATGACCACGTCATCGGCGACGACTTCGCCCTTGATGGTGGCCGACTCGCCGATGGTCAGCAGGTGGGCGCGGATGTCGCCCTCGACCGTGCCTTCGACGTTGATGTCGCCGGTGGTGCGCAGGTTGCCGGTGATGTGCAGATCGCTGGAAAGCACGGATGCCGGCGGCTTGGCCTTGGGCGGCGCCGACGGCTTGAATTCCGGACTTTGCGCGCGCGGGGCGTCACCGGCGGGCGCCGGCTTGGGCGCGGACTCGTCAGTCTTGTGCCCCGGCTCGTTGATCTTGCTCTTAGAAAACATCGTTTGCAGCCTTGATGTAGATCATGGGATTTACGGGCTCACCTCCGACGCGAACCTCGTAGTGAAGATGCGTCCCGGTCGACCGTCCGGTATTTCCCATATCACCGATGCGATCCCCGCGCGATACCTTTTGGCCGACCTTCACGCGGATTTTGGACTGATGCGCGTAACGCGTTTCGATTCCGAAGGCGTGCTTGATTTTTACCAGCCGCCCGTAGCCCGACTGCCAGCCGGCCCAGGTGACGACGCCATCGGCGGTGGCATAGATCGGCGTGCCGTGCGGGGCGGCGAAATCCGTGCCCGCGTGCAGGCGCCCCCAGCGGCGGCCAAAGCCCGAGGTAAAGCGGAACGCGTCCTTGATCGGCACCGCGAACGGGGCCTTTTGCGCCGCGATGCGGTAAAGGTTCAGCTTGTCCATCTCGCCCAGGATGCGGTTGGCCCGTTCGGTATCGGGCGACGGAGACTCGCCCCGCGTCGAGAAGGTCAGCGGCGTGAGCGGGCCGCCCTGGCCGGAATAGCCCTTGCGCACCTCGCCGATGATCTTGTCCGGATCCATGCCAGCGGCGGTGAACATCTTGTCCAGCGGCTTGACCGAGACGGTCATGGCCTCTTCGAGCTGGCGGAAGATGCGGTCGTTCTTTTCTTCCATCAGGCGCAGTTCGGTGGCCATGTCATCGGCGCGCACCAGCGCGTCCTGCGCATCGGCGACCACCTGATCGCGCTGCTCGGCGGTGCGGGCCAGCGCCTCGGACAGAAGGTCAAGCGTGCTGTCGGCGTCGCTGCCGCCAAGCGCGGCCACGTCGCCGCCTTCGATCTGCGCTTCAAGCGCGGCAAGGCGGTCGCTGACTTCCTTGCGGTCCTTCATGGTCTCGCGCAGCGTGGCCTGGATCACGTCGATGCCGGTTTCCATTTCGCGCCGGCGGGTTTCGGAATCCAGCAGTTTCGCCTGCATCGCGGACACTTGCGCCAGCGCGGTGTTGAACCGTTCCTGCGCGGCCAGCGCTTCGGCGGCGCGGGTGTCACGTTCGCTGGAAAGCTCGTTCAGGCGGCGTTGGTAGGTGATCTGGTCGCGGCGGGCCTGTTCGCGGAAATTGCCGGCGCTGATGCTGTCCATCAGCAGGATCGCGGTGGCGATGATCGCCCAGGACACCAGCAGCGCCCCCCCGAGATAGGCCGCAGCCTGGGTTTCGGGCCGCAACCGGATGAACCGCGTATCGGGGTCCGATTTGAGAAAGAGCCGGCGTTCCGGAAAGAAGCGCTCCATGAGCGCATGGGTTCTGATCGCGAGACGCGTTCTCAACAGTTTGTCCCCTATGCCGTCCCTACTTGCGGCGCTCGTTTCCCCGAAACCGGCGCCTTGCAGGGGGCTTAAAGGCGGGTCGGTTCAAGTGCAACGTTTTTGGGCGCAAACGGCACAAAGCGGCGCGAAACCCTGCATTTTCAGGCAAAAAACCGCCGATCAGGGGGTGTTTGCCGCCCGAAAAAGCCGCATCAGCCCTGGGCAAGAGGCCAGTAGAAATCGGGCGGCAACCCGGCCTCGGCGCGCTTTTCCTCATTGAAGGGCGGCTTTAGCGTGCTGTGGAAATAGGTGCGGACAAGGTCGTGAAAGACCTCTTTGGGGTCCAGTTCGCGCCGCCCGCAAAGAAAGTTGAACCATTTCGACCCATAGGCGACGTGGCCGACTTCTTCGGCATAGATGGTTTCAAGCGCGGCGACGGCGCTTTCCAGTTTCGCGCTGCGAAAGATCTGGATCATCCCGGGCGTCACGTCCAGCCCGCGCGCTTCCAGCACCATCGGCACCACCGCAAGCCGGCCCATCAGGTCCTCTGCCGTATCCTCGGCGGCGCGCCACATGCCTGCATGGGCGGGCAGGGCGCCGTAATGGCTGCCCATCTCTTCGAGACAATCACACATCAGATTAAAGTGCTTGGATTCTTCTGCCGCTGCCTGCACCCAGTCATC
>CAXICP010000516.1:0-2387 GCA_964022595.1 uncultured Salipiger sp. | reverse complement strand
ATGGCCCCATCGCCACCATCGCGCGCCACAGCATTGGCGCCGCGTAAAGGTTGCCGCGCAGCCGCGCCAACAGCCCCCACAGCCCGACGCCCACCATGGCAAAGCCGATGCCGACCATCACCCGGAACGACCAGAACACCACCGCGACGGGCGGCTCATCCTCGTCCGGTACCACGTCCAGACCATCCATCGCGCCGTCCCAGCCCAGCCCGAAGATCACCGAGCTTAGATGCGGGATCGACACCTCGTAGCGCATGGTGCCTGCCTCCTGGTCGGGAATGCCGAACAGGATCAGCGGCGCGCCGTCCTCGTGGCTTTCGAAATGGCCTTCCATCGCCGAGATCTTGGCGGGCTGGTATTCATGGGTGTTCAGCCCGTGTTCATGCCCCAGCACCACCTGAAGCGGCGCGGTGATCACGATCATCCACAGCGCCATCGATGCCATCTTGCGCACCACCGCGTTCTCTACCTCGCCGCGCAGCAGGTGCCAGGCGGACACACCGCCCACGATGAAGGCCGTCGCCAGGTAGGACGCGGTCAGCGTATGGGCCAGCCGATAGGGAAAGGACGGGGTAAAGACGATCTGCCACCAGTCCGCCGGCACGAATTGCCCGTCGGAATTCATGGCAAAGCCCTGAGGCGTGTGCATCCAGCTGTTCACCGACAGGATCCAGGTGGCGCTGATCGCCGTGCCCACCGCAACCATCAGCGTGGCGAAGAAATGCAGCCCCGGCCCCACGCGCTGGCGCCCGAACAGCATGATGCCCAGGAACCCCGCCTCCAGAAAGAAGGCGGTCAGCACCTCGTAGGCCATGAGCGGGCCGACCACCGGCCCGGCCAGATCCGAAAACCCCGACCAGTTGGTCCCGAACTGATAGGACATCACGATGCCCGAAACCACGCCCATGCCAAAGGCGATGGCAAAGATCTTGAGCCAGTAGTTGAACAGCCTGAGGTAAACCTCGTTGCCGCGCCAAAGGAAAAGCCCGTTCAGAACCGCCAGGTAGCTCGCCAGCCCGATGCTGATCGAGGGAAAGATGAAATGGAACGACACCGTGAACCCGAACTGAATGCGGGCCAGAAGCGTGGCGTCGAGTCCAAGGAACGTGTCCATGTCAGGTCTCCCGTCTGCCTGATTGCCTAGGTAGCGTTGTAGGCGCCGCGATCCAGTACCGGGCTGTGGCAGGCTGTCGCGGGGGCCCGCGCGGGCCCGTTTCGCGTGCCCGGCGCGGGGGCATGTAACAAAGATGTATCGGGTTTGCGCGATCCCTCCGTGACACCGGGGCCGTGGGGGACTATGTGGGGGCAACACTCCCCAATACCGGATTCGGAGCTGCCCTTGTCCGAGCGACAGATGCCCCCCGCCCACCCTTTCGATTTCGATGCGATCGACGGGGACAAGCTGCATGAGGAATGCGGAGTCTTTGGAATGATCGGCGTCGTGGACGCCGCGAATTTCGTGGCCCTGGGACTTCACGCACTGCAACACCGAGGCCAGGAAGCCGGAGGCATCGTGTCCTACGCGCCCGAACACGGGTTCAACTCGGCCCGACGCTTTGGCTATGTGCGCGACAATTTCACCAAGCAGTCGCTGATGGAAACCCTGCCCGGCCAACTGGCCATCGGGCATGTGCGCTATTCCACCGCCGGGTCCAAGGGCGCCGCCATCCGCGATGTGCAGCCGTTCTTTGGCGAATTTTCCATGGGCGGCGCGGCGATCGCGCATAACGGCAACATCACCAATGCCGACGCCCTGCGCCGCGAGCTGATCGAGCGCGGCTCGATCTTCCAAAGCTCAAGCGACAGCGAATGCATCATCCACCTGATGGCCCGCTCGCTGCAACGCGACATTCCCAGCCGCATGGAAGACGCGCTGCGCCGGGTCGAGGGCGCGTTCAGCGTGGTCGCCATGACCCGCACCAAGCTGATCGGCGTACGCGATGCGCTTGGCGTGCGCCCGCTGGTGCTGGGCAAGGTGGGCGATGGCTGGTGCCTTAGCTCGGAAACCTGCGCGTTGGACATCATCGGCGCCGAATACGTGCGCGAGATCGAGCCGGGCGAGATGGTCGTCATCACCGACAAGGGCGTCGAAAGCTCGCGCCCCTTCCGCGCCAAAAGCTCGCGGTTCTGCATCTTCGAACATGTCTATTTTTCGCGCCCCGATTCGATCATCGGGGGGCGGTCGGTCTATGAAACCCGCCGCCAGATCGGCGTGGAACTGGCGCGCGAGGCCCCTGTCGACGCCGACCTCGTGTGCCCGGTGCCCGACAGCGGCACGCCCGCCGCCATCGGCTTCGCCCATGAAAGCGGCATTCCCTACGGCATGGGGATCATCCGCAACCAGTACATGGGCCGGACCTTCATCGAACCGACCGAGCAGATCCGCA
>CAXICP010000515.1:0-2395 GCA_964022595.1 uncultured Salipiger sp. | reverse complement strand
GCCGGCCAGAAAGCTTGCGCCATCCGCTGCGTTCAGGTCCAGCACCGCGTAGCCATCGGCGTTGCCGCTGCCCAGCGTGATCGGCGCGTTCGGATCCGAGTTGTCGTAAGATGCGCCCACCGTGGCATCAAGGCTTGCCAGCAGCGCCGACAGGCCGATCATCGCCTCTGCCACGTCCGTCGTGGGCACCGATGCGCCCTCGGTCAGGGTGCCGCCGCCGTTCATCTTCACATGGCCATTGGCGCTGCCACCGATGCTGGCATCGCCATTCAGAACGCGCATTTCGCTCGAGGGCGCGGGCCCGATCACATCCCCGCCCACGACAAGCGCGCCGCCCAGAACCGAAGGCACCTGGCCATCGCCGTTCACGTCGGTGTCGTTCTGGAAGTTCAGGTCGCCGCCCACGTACATCGTGCCTTCGACATGGCTGGACGACATGGTGAAATCTTCAAGCGCGATGGCGTTGTAGGACTGGATCAGCGACAGCGCATCCACGGTTGCGGCCATGGCCGGGGCGGAACACAGGGTGGCGGCGGTTGCGAGGGTGCAGAAGGAGGAAAGGCGCACGGTGGACTCCATTTTACAAAAATGTGCCGCAAATACGGCGGAAATATTCACTTACCCGGGCTTTTAAGTGTTCTGCCTTTGGTTGATAAGCCGGTTCCTTAATTTACGTTGCGTAATGTTTTCGGGTGCCGCATTCCCGGGCGTCTGCCGCCCGGAAAGGCACTGGCTTTTACTGTGCGGCGTGCAGCATTTCGGCGTCGTCCTGCGGGGCGTAAAGATAGTCGCGCGTCCTGGGAACGGCGTATTGCCTGTGCGACAGTTGCAGGTGAAAGACGCCCTGGAACATCTCTTCGAAGCTGGCCTCGCAGGCCACCAGGTAAAAGCGCCACATGCGCACGAAGGTCTCGTCGTACATCTCGCGCACCTTGGGCAGCGCCGCCTCGAACCGCTGGCGCCAGTGGTTCAGCGTCGGGCCGTAATGCCCGCGCAACACCTCGACATCCGCCGCCCAAAGGGATGTCTTTTCGATCGACGCCGACACCTCGGAAAGCGACGGAACGTAACCGCCCGGAAAGATGTACTTGTCCAGCCAAAGCGACGTGGGCTGGGGCTGCGAGACATGCCCGATGGTGTGGATCAGCGCGATGCCGTCGGGGGCAAGGATATCCTCAAGCTTGCGGAAATACACGTCCAGCTGCGGATAGCCCACGTGTTCCAGCATGCCGACGCTGACGATCCGGTCGAACTGGCTGTCCACTTTGCGATAATCGCGCAGCACGAAGGTCGCGCGATCCTCAAGCCCCATCGCCTTTGCCCGGGCCTGCGCCGTGGCCAGCTGGTTTTCCGCAAGGGTCACGCCGGTGACGCGCGCGCCGTAATCGCGCGAAAGGTCGCCCGACATCGGATCGGTCGCCGCATCCGATGTCCAGCACCGACATGCCCGGCTGAATGCGCAGCTTGCGGGCGATGTGGACTTTCTTGGCCTTCTGCGCCTCTTCCAGCGTCATGTCGGGCCGGGCGAAATAGGCGCAGGAATACTGCATGTCCTCGTCCAGAAAGAGCCGGTACAGATCATCCGAAATGTCGTAATGGTGCTGCACGTTCTTCTGGCTGCGCCTTGGCGTGTTGCGCTGTTCGATGCTGCGGGTCCATCCACGCAGGGCCTGCACCGCGTCGAACCACTTGGGCATGTCGCCCGATTGCTGGTTGCGGATAAGCAGGGCAAGCACGCCGTAAAGCTGGTCGGGGGCCACGTCGATCCGCCCGTCCATGTACCCTTCGCCCAGGGCAAGAACGGGTTTCTGGGCCAGTTGCTTGACGATGCTGTCGTCGGTCAGCCGAACCTCTCCCCCCAGACCGCCGCCCGGCCCATAGGTCTGGGTCTGGCCGTCGGGCCACGTCACTTGTAGCTGACCGGTGACGATCAGCTTTCTCAACATCTTGTCGAGCACGGTCTTCCACATGTGAAAACCCCCTGGTGCTGTGTTTACGAATCCGGCCCGGGGCGGCAAATGGCGCGGCGGGTCCCCTGAAAGGTTAATGCGAGCAAGCTTTTCGGCAAGTTCCTGCCCCTCTCCCTTGACTTCCGGGCCGACCCGCGCTGTATCGGCGCCTAACTTTCCGGCAGTTTCCAAGGGGCATTTCACATGCACGCCTACCGCACGCACACCTGTGCCGCGCTCAGCAAGGACAACGTGGGCGAAACCGTCCGCCTGTCCGGCTGGGTCAACCGCATCCGCGATCACGGGGGCATCCTGTTCATCGACCTGCGCGATCATTACGGCATCACGCAGGTGCTGTGCGATCCCGACAGCCCGGCCTTTGCCGAAATGGAAAAGGTCCGGGCCGAATGGTGCATCCGCATCGACGGCGTCGTCAAGGCGCGCGC
>CAXICP010000514.1:0-2401 GCA_964022595.1 uncultured Salipiger sp. | reverse complement strand
GCAAGATAGCCCAGCGGGCCATGCGCGCGGATGCCGTGGATGATCGTCGCCGCGAACAGGATCAGCGCCAGCGCGGCGTCGGTTTCAAGATGCGCGGTCGGCGGCTCGACCTCCGGCACGAGCGAGGACCAGTTGGCCGCCAGGATGAACAGCAGCAGCGTGCCGATCAGCGCCCGGAACCGGGACGGATCGCCGGGAATGGTGGCGCGGATCTGATCGTCGATGGCGCCGATGGCCAGTTCTAGCAGCGCCTGCCCGCGCCCCGGGCGGCGTTCAAGCCGCCGGGTCAGGCAAAACGATGCGATCCCCAGCGCGGCCATGATGCCCCAGGTCACCACCACGGGCCAGGCGATGGCGACGGGGCCAAGGTCGAAGGCATGGGCAAGGTCAAGCGGCGATCCGGTCATGGCGTTTCCCTTCGAACCTGGCGCATCACCAGCGCGCGCCCCGCCAGCAGCCCGGCGGCGGCGGCGATCAGGGCAAGCGGACCCAGCCGGGCGCAGCCGTAAAGGAACAGCGCAAGCCCCGCAAAGCGCGCCGCCTGCAGCGCGGCGCCCCATACCCGGCCCAGCGCAAGCTGATCCGCCAGCCCGCGCAGGGCGCGAAAATGCAGGTATCCGGCCCCCGCCCCCGCCAGCGCGGCCAGCACGGCGATGGCCACCATGTCCAACTGCCCGGTCATTGGCTGCGCATCCAGCGCATGGCCAGCCACAGGCCCAGCGCCGCGCCCAGCATGGTCAGCGCCGCCGCCAGCGTGATCCCGCTGCCCAGCCCCCGGTCAAGCCAGTTGCCCACTGCCGCCCCAAGGATCGCCGGCAGGGCGATCACCCAGCCCAGAACGCCGATCTGGGCAAAGCGGCGGGCCAGCGACGGCTCGGGGTCGCGGCGCGCGGCCTCGTCGCGCTTGCGGGTGCGCCTGGCGGCGTCGGACAGCCCGGGCTTGCGGGAAATCGGGGCTGTCATCGGAAATCCTCGGCCAGCTCGCCCGCGCCGGGGGTGCCAAGCTGGCGGATCAGCCGGCGGATCGCATGGGTGTGCAGGCGCGTCTGCTGTGATCGGGCCCGGCGCGCGGCGTCCAGCGCTTCGTCGGCGGCGCGCTGCACCAGCGCCTCAAGCGAGGCAAGGTCGGTGCCGCGCACCGCCTCGCGGCAGGCCACGTCGACCCTGTCGCCGCCGCGCATGTGCAGAACGCCGCCGCGCAGCGCGCAATATTGCCAACCCGCCCCCGCCGCGCGCCAGCGCAGCACCGACGCGCCAAGCACGGTCAGGAAATCCGCATGGCCCGGCAGCAGGCCGAAGCCCCCGCTTGCGTCCTCGGCCCGGATCGAGACCACCGCCGGATCGCTGATCGCGACCGCAAGCGGCGTGGTCACGGTAAGGGTGATGGCGCGGCTCATGCGGCGGCCTTCCTGCGCCCGGCTTCGCGGGCGCGCGCCTCGTCCAGGGCGCCGATCATGTAAAGCGATGCCTCGTCCCAGTCATCGCATTCCCCCGCAAGGATCGCGGCGCAGCCCGCCACCGTGTCGGCCGGCGGCACCCACCGCCCCTCGATCCCGGTAAAGGCAGAGGCCACGAAGAACGGCTGGGTCAGGAACCGTTGCAGGCGCCGGGCGCGCCCGACAAGCAGGCGTTCCTCGCGGCCCAGTTCCTCGACCCCCAGCAGGGCGATGACATCGCGCAGTTCCTGGTAGTGTTCGATCAGCTCGCGCACCCGGCCCGCGACGCGCGCGTGTTCTTCGCCCACCACCAGCTTGTCCAGCAGCACCGACGTGGTGGCGATGGGGTCTATGGCCGGGTAGATGCCTTCGGCGGCAAGCTGGCGCGACAGCACGACGGTGCTGTCCACGTGGGTGGCGATCGCGGCGACGGCGGGGTCGGTGAAATCATCTGCCGGCACATAGACCGCCTGGATCGCCGTGACCGACGCGCGCCCCACCGACGCGATGCGTTCCTGCAGGTCGGCCACTTCGGTTTCCAGGGTCGGCTGGTAGCCCACGCGCGACGGCATCCGGCCCAGCAGGCCCGACACCTCGGCGCCCGCCTGGACGAAGCGGAACACGTTGTCCATAAGGAGCAGCACGTCGCGGCCCTGTTCGTCGCGGAAATGCTCGGCGATGGACATGGCGGTCAGCGGAACGCGCCAGCGCGCGCCGGGCGGCTCGTTCATCTGGCCATAGACCAGAACGGTGCGGTCCAGCACGCCGCTGTCGGCCATTTCATGCAGCATCTCGTGGCCCTCGCGCGAACGCTCGCCCACCCCCGCAAAGAGATCGGAAGAGCGTCGTGCAGGGAAAGAGTGTAGCTCTCGGTGGTCGCCGTATCATTAAAAAAAAAATAACGATGGGTTGGGGCGCAAAGCGGGAGGAGAAGGCAAGGTCGATAGCTACCCCGTCGCGCAAAC
>CAXICP010000513.1:0-2413 GCA_964022595.1 uncultured Salipiger sp. | reverse complement strand
CTGTTCCTCGGGCCGACCGGCGTGGGCAAGACCGAACTGACCAAGGCGCTTGCCGAATTCCTGTTCGACGACGACAACGCCATGGTGCGGGTCGACATGTCGGAATTCATGGAAAAGCATTCGGTCGCGCGGCTGATCGGCGCGCCTCCGGGCTATGTCGGCTATGACGAGGGCGGCGTGCTGACCGAAGCGGTGCGGCGCCGGCCCTACCAGGTCGTGCTGTTCGACGAGGTCGAAAAGGCCCACCCGGACGTGTTCAACGTGCTGCTTCAGGTGCTTGACGACGGTGTGCTGACCGATGGTCAGGGGCGCACCGTGGACTTCAAGCAGACGCTGATCGTGCTGACGTCGAACCTGGGCTCGCAGGCGCTGAGCCAGCTGCCCGAGGGCGCCGACAGCGCGCAGGCAAGGCGCGACGTGATGGACGCGGTGCGGGCGCATTTCCGCCCCGAGTTCCTGAACCGTCTGGACGAGACGATCATCTTCGATCGGCTCAAGCGTGAAGACATGGGCGGCATCGTCGATATCCAGCTAGCACGCCTGCTGCGCCGGCTTGCGGCCCGCAAGATCACGCTGAACCTTGATGACGGGGCGCGTGCCTGGCTTGCGGACGAAGGCTATGACCCGGTGTTCGGGGCGCGTCCGCTCAAGCGGGTGATCCAGCGGACGCTGCAGGATCCGCTGGCCGAGATGCTGCTGGGCGGTGATGTGCGCGATGGTGACACCGTGCCGGTCAGCGCCGGGTCCGAGGGGTTGATCATCGGCGAAAGGTTGGGGGCGTCACACCGCCCAAGGCCCGACGACGCGGTCGTGCACTGACCTGATCCCGGCCCGGCCCCCATCGCGGGGCCGGGCCTTTTTCTTGCCCATCGTTCAGTCCAGCCCGATGGCCGCGCGCGCGATGCCGTCCAGCAGGGACTGGACCTTCTGCATTTCTCCCTGAGGGTAGGCGCGAAAGCCGATGGTGGTCACGTCGGGCCGGTCGTGGCGCACCATCACGAAGATGTCGTAGGGGCAGAACATGATGTTCAGCGGGTCCGCTTCCATGACCTCGCGGGACAGCGACGCGGAACAGAAGCTGTAGACATCCGCATCGTCGAACAGCACGACGTCAGAGCCCACATCGCCGCGCGTGCGTTCCAGCATCTCGCCGGGCCGGCTTACGTGATCCACCACCAGCCCCGCGTCGATGATCGCGCTTTCAAGGCCAAAGATCACGTCATCGAAGCTTTGCGCCGTGTCATAGCTGACAAGATCCCCGGCAAAGGCAGGAGAGCTGGCCGTTACCAGTGCCATCAGCCATTTCATCGTCTCTTTCCCTTCGGGGTGGTTGCCGTTCGGCAAAAGGGCGGTCACTCTGCCGGCATTCGGATCGACAATAGCCGCATGAGCCAGTTCATGCATAGCAATGAATGTATGAGGGCCGACCATGGGCGCCGCGATCTACATCTTCCAGATGCTGGCCTTGCTTTTCGTCGCGGTGATCGGGCTGGCCGTGTTGGCCGCCATCGGCTTTTACATGGTCGACACCGTGCAGTCGGGCGACGCGATCCGGCGCAATTATCCGGTGATCGGGCGGTTTCGCGGGCTGTTCACCAAGCTGGGCGAATTCTTTCGCCAGTATTTCTTTGCCATGGACCGCGAGGAAATGCCGTTCAACCGCGCGCAGCGGGACTGGGTCTATCACGCCACCAAGGGCAAGGATAACACCGTGGCCTTCGGGTCGACCCGCAACCTGAACATTCCCGGCACGCCGATCTTCGTGAACGCGGTGTTCCCGCCGCTGGACGATCAGTTCGCATCGACCGAGCCCATGGTGATCGGCCCGCACGCGCGCCACCCCTATCTTGCGCGGTCGATCTTCAACATCTCGGGGATGAGCTATGGCGCCATTTCCAAGCCGGCGGTTCAGGCGCTGAGCAAGGGCGCGAACCTTGCGGGGATCTGGCTGAACACGGGCGAGGGCGGGCTGTCGCCTTATCACGAGGCCGCCGCCTGCGATCTGGTGTTCCAGATCGGCACCGCCAAGTTCGGCCTGCGCGATGAACATGGCAAGCTAAGCGACGACAAGCTGCGCGCGGTGGCGGCCAACCCCAACCTTCGCATGTTCGAATTGAAGCTGGCGCAGGGGGCCAAGCCCGGCAAGGGCGGCATCCTGCCGGGCGAAAAGGTCAACGAAGAGGTGGCGATGATCCGCGGGCTGCGGGTGGGGCAGGCGGGTATCTCGCCCAACCGCCACCCCGAGATCGACGATTTCGGCGATCTGCTGGACGTGATCGGCCACATCCGCGAGGTGTCGGGCAAGCCCGTGGGCTTCAAGACGGTGATCGGCTCGTCCGACGAATGGGAAGACCTGTTCCGCATGATCGTCGCGCGCGGCCCCGAAAGCGCCCCCGATTTCATCACTATCGAC
>CAXICP010000512.1:0-2424 GCA_964022595.1 uncultured Salipiger sp. | reverse complement strand
CTGCAGCTGCGATCCCTCGCGCCCCAGCGCCTCGTCCAGGCTGGCCAGCCGTTCGTGGGTCTGCCGGTAGGCGCGGTGCAGTTCCAGAAAGGCGCGCGCAAGGGCAGGGGCGTTGGATGCGGTCAGGCGCAGATCGGCAAGCGGCGGGGTTTCGGCAAAGACCGGATCGGCCAGCGCCTCGCGCATGTCGGACACCAGCCGTTCGCTGTCGCCCTGGCCCAGTTCGGTCACGTCAAAGCCGAATTCCTGCGCCAGCGCCAGCACCACCGTCGTGCTGACGGGGCGGTTGTTGTTTTCCATCTGGTTGAGATAGGGCAGCGAAATGCCCAGCTTGGCCGCGAAATCCTTTTGCGTCAGCGCAAGCCGTCCGCGCAGGTCCCGCAGTTTCGCGCCGGCGTAAAGCTTGCGTATCGCCATGATGCCCCTCCGTCCCGTTTGCAGGCCCGTTTGCAGGTTTGCGCCGGGTGGGGCCGTGTTTTGCAAATCCTGGCGGGCAGGTCCAGTGTTCTAATAGCCGCGCAGTCGCCGCTCGCGCCAGAACACCACGGCGATCGACACCATCGATGCGGCCCCGGTGGCGAACATCAGCCACAGCAGCGGCCAGGCGCCGGTGCCCGGCTGCAGCAGCGCCCCGGCCAGGGCCGACAGCGCCGCGCCCCCGCCGATCATGATGGCGCCCGACAGCCCCGATGCGGTTCCCGCCAGGTGCGGGCGCACCGACAGCGCCCCGGCGGTGGCGTTGGGGATGGTCATCCCGTTGCCGAGCCCGACGAAGGTCATGCAGCCAAAGAACGTCCATTCCGATTTCAACCCGGCGGTGAACAGTCCCAGCGCCAGCGCCAGCCCGGCGGTGTTGATCAGGCAGCCCCACAGGATCATCCGGTTCACGCCCACCCGGGCCGAGAATTTCCCCGACAGCCCGTTGCCCACGAAATACCCGATGGCCGGCGCGCCGAAGAAGAAGCCCAGCACCTTGGGGGTCAGGCCGAATACCTCGGTTCCCACAAAGGGCGCCCCGCCCAGGTAGGCAAAGAACGCCCCCGACGACAGCGCGCAGGTCAGCGCGTAGCCCCAGAAGCGCGGGCTGGCCAGAAGCTCGGGGTATTCGCGGAACTGCTGGCCCAGCGACAGCCCGCGCGACACCGAGGTTTCGCCAAGGTCGCGCCAGCTGAGCCAGAAGATCGCCAGCCCCAGGATCAGCAGCAGCCAGAAGGTGGATTGCCAGCCGAACGCCTCGTCCAGCATGCCCCCGATGACAGGGCCGATCATGGGCACCACGGCCACGCCCATGGTGACATAGCCGATCATCGATGCGGCCTGGTCCTGCGGGACCACGTCGCGCACCACCGCGCGGCTGAGCACCATGGCGGCGACGATCACCGCCTGGCACATGCGGAAGGTCAGGAACAGCGTCACGTTGGGCGCAAAGATGCAGCCCACCGTCGCCACGCAGAACAGCCCCACGCCCCACAGAATCACCGGCCGGCGCCCCAGCTTGTCCGACACCGGCCCGATCAGCACCTGAAGCACCGCGTTCACCGCCAGGTAGATCGCCACCGACAGCTGCATCAGCCGGTAATCGGTGTCGAAATGCGCCACCATCTTGGGCAGCGACGGCAGGAACACGTTCATCGCAAGCGCGGAAAGCCCCGCAAGCAGGATGAGTGTGACAATATGAGGCGGGGTGGTTCGGTCCAGGAAACGGACGGCGGGCACGTTTTGCATAGACAATTGACTAGGCCCGAAATCCAGCAGTGTCTATTCGGAAAGATGCCTGGCGCGGTTTTCACGATTTGCATTTAGCAGGAACCGGCCTTTTCAGGCTTTGCAAATTTGCCGAAATTCGCTTGAGCAATCCCGGGGCCGGAGTATGGTTCGCGCAACAGGAAAGGGACGGACATGAAAGACATTCTGCACGTACTCGAAGAACGTCGCTCCGGCGCCCGCCTCGGTGGAGGCCAGAAACGCATCGACACCCAGCACGCCAAGGGCAAGCTGACCGCGCGTGAACGCATCGAGCTGCTGCTCGATGAGGGCAGTTTCGAAGAATATGACATGTTCGTCGCCCATCGCTGCACCGATTTCGGTATGGAAAACAACCGCCCCTACGGCGACGGGGTCGTGACCGGATGGGGCACGATCAACGGGCGCATGGTCTATGTGTTCAGCCAGGATTTCACCGTGCTTGGCGGGTCGGTGTCGGCGACCCACGCCCAGAAGATCTGCAAGGTCATGGATATGGCGGTGCAGAACGGCGCGCCGGTGATCGGGCTGAACGACAGCGGCGGCGCGCGCATCCAGGAAGGCGTCGACAGCCTTGCCGGCTATGCCGAGATCTTTCAGCGCAACGTCGAGGCGTCGGGCGTGATCCCGCAGATTTCCGTCATCATGGGGCCCTGCGCGGGCGGCGCCGTCTATTCGCCC
>CAXICP010000511.1:0-2426 GCA_964022595.1 uncultured Salipiger sp. | reverse complement strand
CAATGTCGCCTCTCACGATGCCCGGCGCCCAGACCTTCAGGCTGTCCCAGTCCACCGCGCCCTTGCGGTGATGGCCCGCGATCGAACGCAGCGACGTGACGACGATCGTGGCGAGCGACGTGGCAAGGCAGACCTGCATCACCTGCGGGCCGTCGTAGCCCAGCAGCTGGAAGGTGTAGAAGAACGCCGGCACCAGCACGATGCCCCCGCCCACGCCCAGCAACCCGGCGAGCACGCCCGCAAAGCCTCCGATCACCACGAGAAAGAGCAGCAGCTCGATCAACAGGGTCGTGTCCATTCCCAGTCTCTCCTTTCGGTTTCGCAACGGGCAAGACCTGCCGGCGGTGCGTTTTCTTTTGTGGCGTCGAACCGCGGCCCTGTGCGGCGCGCGATGCGCCCGCCTGTGCAACGGCGCCGCGTTTCCCCACGGGCGCAGACCCTGCCAGTGCCCGCCGTGGCCGCAATCGAAGGCGTCTTGTTGGCGCATTTGGTCACGGCTGGCGGGCTCCGGGCGATAGGCAGTTGATCGGGGGAAACGAATCCTTCATATGTATACATGTCGGGTCCAATTGAATCCAGATCCGACAGCGACCGGGCCGGGGCGCTGTGTGGGCCGGCCCAAGGGGGCACACTCACACCACTCACGGAACCCGACGGCCTTTCGACAGGAGAGAACATGACCTTCGATTTCTTCTCAGCCCGCCGCCCCGCTCCGGTCGCGACAGAGGCGATGATCGCCACATCGCATCCGCTTGCCACGGCAGCCGGGCTGAACATGCTGAACGCGGGCGGCAACGCGGTGGATGCCGCGCTGGCCGCGGTGGCGGTGCAATGCGTGGTCGACCCGCTGATGACCGGCATCGGCGGCGACTGCTTTGCACTTTACGCCCCTGCGGGCGGCCCGGTGAAGGCGCTGAACGGCTCGGGGCGTGCCCCCGCCGCCGCCACGGTCGCGGCGCTGCGCAAGGCCGGACTGACCGACGAAATTCCCCAGACCAGCCCCCACGCGGTGACGGTGCCGGGCGCGATTTCGGCCTGGTGCCTGCTGCACGAAACCCACGGCTCGCTGCCGCTGGATCGCATTTTTGCCAGCGCCATCCGCTACGCCGAAGACGGTTACCCGGTGATGCCGCGCGTCGCGATGGACTGGGCCGCGAACGCGGAACTGGTCGGCGGCGATGCCCATGCCGCCGCACTGTTCCTGCCGGGCGGGCGCGCGCCGCTGGCGGGGGAACGCCATTCGCAACCGCTTCTTGGCGCCCGCCTGCGCGAAATCGCGACCCACGGCGCCGCCGGTTTCTACGAGGGCGAGACCGCCGCGAAGATGGCCGCCCATCTGCGCTCGCTTGGCGGGCTGCACACCGAAGAAGATTTTCACGCCGGCAAGGACGCGGCGATCTGGGTTGACCCGATTTCCGCCCCCTATGGCGGCTACGACGTGGTGGAATGCCCCCCCAACGGTCAGGGCCTTGCGGCGCTGCTGATCCTGCGCATCCTGTCGAAATTCGACCTTGGCCCGGACCTGTCCGAGGCTGATCGCATCCACCTGCACGCGGAAGCGACCAAGCTGGCCTATCACCACCGCGATGCGCTGATCGCCGATCCCGACCAAAGCGAGGACGTGACCGAGCTGCTTTTGTCGGATGCCGTGGTCGACGCGCTTGCCGCCCGGATCGACATGACCCGCGCCCTGCCCCCGGCGCTGTGGGACGAGCCCGAGCACAAGGACACGATCTATCTGTGCGTCGTGGACAAGGACGGCAACGCGCTCAGCTTCATCAATTCGATCTTTCACGGCTTCGGTTCCACCCGGCTGGACCCGCAGACCGGCGTTCTGTTCCATTCACGCGGCGCCAGCTTCCGGCTGATCGATGGGCATCCTAACGCCATCGCGCCGATGAAACGGCCCATGCACACGATCATCCCGGGCATGCTGTGCAAGGATGGGTTTCCCGTGATGCCCTTTGGCGTGATGGGCGGGCAGTACCAGGCCGCCGGGCACGCGGCGTTCCTGTCGGGCCTGCTTGATCTGGGCCAGAACGTGCAAGAGGCGATGGACGCCCCGCGCAGCTTTGCCCATGGCGGCGAATTGCAGATCGAACCGGGCGTGTCGCAAGAAGCGCGCGCCGAACTGGAAGCGCGCGGCCACAAGCTTGCGCTTCAGACCAGCCCCATCGGCGGCAGCCAGGCGATCCGCATTGATCCCGAAACCGGCTTTCTGACCGGCGGCAGCGACACGCGCAAGGATGGCTGCGCGCTGGGCTACTGACGGCTCAGTTCAGCTGAACCTGGAGCGGGTAGCTGCCGCCCTCTATCTCTCCGAAGAAATCGGGGAGATCGGGGTGGCCGACCGGCTCACCGCTGTCGTCGGGCAGCAGGTTCTGCTCGGAGACATAGGCCACGTAGTAGCTCTGCTCGTTCTCAGC
>CAXICP010000510.1:0-2432 GCA_964022595.1 uncultured Salipiger sp. | reverse complement strand
ACGGGCGCTGCTCGCGCTGGGGCATCATCGCCTTTGCCAGCTCGTTGGATCAGGCCGGCCCCATGACCAAGGACGTGCGCGATGCCGCCATCGTGCTGGGCGCCATGTGCGGGCACGACCCGCGCGACAGCACCTCGGCCGATCTGCCCGTGCCCGATTTCGAAGCGATGCTGACCGGCGACATCCGCGGCAAGACCATCGGCATTCCGCGCGAATACCGCATGGACTGCATGCCCGCCGAAATCGACGCGCTGTGGGACCGGGGCCGCGACATGCTGCGCGATGCGGGGGCAAAGATCGTCGACATCTCGTTGCCGCATACGAAATACGCGCTGCCCGCCTATTACGTGATCGCCCCCGCCGAGGCGTCTTCGAACCTCGCGCGCTATGACGGGGTGCGCTATGGCCACCGCGCCACGCTCGCCAGCGGCGAGGGCATCAACGACATGTACGAAAAGACCCGCGCCGAGGGCTTCGGCCCCGAGGTGCAGCGCCGCGTCATGGTCGGCACCTACGTGCTGTCCGCCGGGTTCTACGATGCCTATTACAACCGCGCCCGCAAGGTCCGCACCCTGATCAAGCGCGACTTCGAACAGGCGTTTGCCGCCGGGGTCGATGCCATCCTGACCCCCGCGACCCCCTCGGCCGCCTTCGGCCTGGGTGAAATGCCGGACGCGGACCCGGTGCAGATGTACCTTAATGACGTCTTCACGGTGACGGAGAACCTTGCCGGCCTGCCGGGCATCACGGTGCCCGCGGGGCTGGACAAGCAGGGCCTGCCGCTGGGGCTGCAGCTGATCGGGCGCCCGTGGGAAGAGGGCGATCTGCTCAACACCGCCTATGCGCTGGAACAGGCGGCCGGGTTCGCGCAAAAGCCGGCCCGGTGGTGGTAAACGGTTCCAATCAGAAGGTGAGTTGCGCCATGAAAGCGATCTTTCTCATGTCGGCGGCGGCGGTTGCGCTGGTCTCCTGCGCGCCCGCCGTGCCCGAAAGCGGCGTGGGGTTCGAAGATTACCAGACCTACGCCCAACGCCAGCAGGCAGCCGAGCAGGCGGGTGCCGCGCCCCGGCCCGGCATCCGCCCCGGCCAGACCGTGGTGCAGGCCCCGCCCCCGGTGACCGGCAGCACGCTGGACGATCCCGAAGGCACCGCCGCCGTGCGCGCGGCGGCGGCCAATTCGGGCATCACCCCGCTGGATGCCTCGCCCGGCAATGCCGCGCCGCAGGTGGTCACCAACGCCGCCGGGATCTCGAACGAGAACAGCTTCGAAGCGGTCAGCGCCGAACGTGACATCGGCGCCGATGCGCAGCTGATCGCCCAGAACCGCGCCCAGTACCAGGTGATCGCGCCCACCGACCTGCCCCCGCGCCCCGACGGCAGTGGCCCGAACGTGGTGGAATACGCCCTGCGCACCACCAACCCGGTCGGTTCTCCGCTGTATGACCGGCGCGGAAAATTCGACGGCAACCGCATTCCGGCGGCCTGCGGGGCCTATACCTCGTCGGATCAGGCGCAATCGGCGTTCCTGGCCGATGGCGGCCCGCAGAAGGATCGCAAGGGGCTGGACCCCGATGGCGACGGTTTTGCCTGTGCATGGGATCCCGCGCCCTTCCGCGCGGCGCGGGGCGGCTGACCCCGCTCTGGCATCCGTCCTGCAATTTCGGGCCGCGCCGGCTTGGCGCGGTGCCCGATATCGTCGTGCTGCACTACACGGCCATGGACTCGGCGACCGGCGCGCGGGACTGGCTGTGCAATCCGCAATCCGAGGTGTCGGCCCATTACGTCATCGACCGCGATGGCACCTGCTGGCAGCTGGTACGCGAGGACATGCGCGCCTGGCACGCCGGGCGCGGGGCCTGGGCGGGGGTTTGCGACGTCAATTCACGCTCGATCGGGATTGAACTGGTGAACACCGGGGCCGAGCCGTTCCCGGAATCGCAGATCGCCATCCTGGAAACGCTGCTGCGGGGCATCCTGAAGCGCTGGAACATCCCGCCGCACCGGGTGATCGGCCATTCGGACATGGCGATCGGGCGCAAGATCGACCCCGGCCCGCTGTTCGACTGGACCCGGCTTGCGCAGCGCGGGCTGGCCATCGCGCCCCGGCCCGGCGCCGCGGGGGGCGATTTTCACGCCGACCTGCGCCGCTTTGGCTATGATTTCACCGATGCCCAGCAGGGCGATGTGCTGGCCGCCTTCCGCGCCCGGTTTCGCCCCGGGGCCCAAGGGCCCCTGGCCCCCGAAGACGCGGAACTGGCCCGCGATCTGGCGCTGCGCTGGCCGGCGTAGGGCGCTAGGCCCTGTAGGCCGAAAGGAACATGGCAACGGCGGCGCGCGCCGTGCGCTCGATCTCGGCCTGTGGCGGGGCATCGCGACGGCGCCCGAACAGCCGCGCCCGCCAGCTGCCGGTGGTCGCCAGTTCGACAAGCTGT
>CAXICP010000509.1:0-2438 GCA_964022595.1 uncultured Salipiger sp. | reverse complement strand
CCGCTCCGATGCCGCTGATCGACCTTGTGGGCATGCCGATCCGCGAGGCGCTGCCCCGCATCGTCGATCTGCGCGACCGCTACGGGCTGAAGGATCGCATCCGCATCATCGCCTCGGCCAAGCTGGTGAACCCCGCCGATGTGGCCTGGGCGATCTGCCTTGGCGCCGATTTCGTCACCTCTGCGCGGGGGTTCATGTTCTCGATGGGCTGCATCCAGGCGCTCAAGTGCAACCGCAACACCTGCCCGACCGGCATCACCACCCATGATCCGCGCCTGCAGCAGGGGCTGGTGGTGCAGGACAAGTACATCAAGGTGGCAAACTACGCCAAGGCCATCATCAAGGAGGTCGAGACCATCGCCCATTCGGTCGGCGTGTCAGAGCCGCGCCAGATGCGCCGCCGCCACGTGCGCATCGTGCAGGCCGATGGCAGTTCTGTCCCCTTCAACAAGATCCGCCCAAGCTATCGGCCCGCACCGCCCGAGTCCGGGGTGAACACCGGAACGTGAGCCGGTCGCGACGGTCTGGGTGAAACAAGGCGGGCAAAGCTGCCGTATATGTAAGGGACCGGATAGCGACAGGAGGACGCGATGGCGCATCGCTGGACAAACACCTTGACCGGGCGGGACGTGACCGCCGAAGCCCATTGGCTGAACCGCCGACAGATCATGGCGGGGCTTGGCGGCCTTGCCGTCGCGGGGCTTGCGGGGCGCGGTCATGCCGCCACCGACGGGCTGACGCCGAACAGCTGGGAAGAGATCACCAGCTACAACAACTACTATGAATTCGGCACCGGCAAGGAAGACCCCGCGCGCTACGCGGGCGATCTGACCATCGCGCCCTGGTCGGTGCAGATCGACGGGCTGGTGGACCGCCCCGGCGCCTATGGGCTGGATGACATCCTCTCGAAGATGACGCTCGAAGAGCGCATCTACCGCTTTCGCTGCGTCGAGGCCTGGTCGATGGTCGTGCCCTGGACCGGGTTCGAACTGGCGGACCTGCTGCAGATGGCGGGCGTGCAATCGGGCGCGAAATATGTCGCCTTCGAAACCGTCCTGCGCCCCGACGAGATGCCGGGCGTCGCGCGCAACGTGCTGGACTGGCCCTATGTCGAAGGCCTGCGCCTGGACGAGGCGATGCACCCGCTCACCATCATGGCCACGGGCATCTACGGGCGCGACATTCCCCGGCAGAACGGCGCGCCGCTGCGCCTCGTGGTGCCGTGGAAATACGGCTACAAGTCCATCAAGTCGGTGGTGCGGATCACGCTGACCGACAGCCAGCCGCCCACCGCATGGAACAAGGCCAACCCGCGCGAATACGGATTCTATTCCAACGTGAATCCCACCGTAGACCATCCGCGCTGGTCGCAGGCGTCCGAGCGCGAAATCGGCGGCGGGCTCTTCGCCAAACGCAAGCCGACGCTGATGTTCAACGGCTATGACGAGGTCGCATCGTTGTACCGGGGCATGGACCTTGCGGTAAATCACTGATGATCGCCGACAGGATCAACGCGGCGGCGCGGCGTGTGCCCGCCTGGCCGCTTTACGTCATCGCGGTGATCCCGCCGGTCTGGCTTCTGTACCAGGGGCTGACCGGCGGGCTTGGGGTCGAACCCATCCGCGCGCTTGAACATGAAGTGGGGCAGCTGGCGCTGAAGCTGCTGATCGCGGGGCTGTGCATCACGCCGCTGCGGCGCTTCGCCGGGGTGAACCTGATGCGCTATCGCCGCGCGATCGGGCTTGTCGCCTTCTTCTATGTCGCCTTGCACATGCTTGTGTGGCTGGTGCTCGACGTGCAGATCCCGGCGCAGATCTGGGCCGACATCGTCAAGCGTCCCTATATCACCGTAGGCATGGCAGCCTTTGCGCTGCTTGTGCCGCTGGCGATCACCTCGAACGGGGCGTCGATCCGCAAGCTTGGGGGCAGGGCGTGGCGCAGGCTGCACCGGCTTGCCTATGCCGCCGCACTGCTTGGGGCGCTGCACTTCGTCATGCTGGTGAAGGGATTTCAGATCGAACCGCTCATCTACATGGGAATCGTGGTGACGCTGCTTGCGCTTCGGCTGCCCTGGCCACGGGCGGCGCGCCAGAAGGCGACGTGAGGCGCGCGGAATCGCGACCGCCCCGGGCTTTCGGGGGCTGCGAGTCGGGCCGATTCAGGGGTGATTTGGCCCGTTCCTGTGGATAACCCTGTGGGTAAGGCATCCTGTTGGAATCACGGGTGTTTCTTGCCCTTGGGGCAGGGTGTTTCAGGGTGAGGTGCCTGCAGGAAAAGTTCCCCCCTATCCCGTTGATATTGTTTATTTTACTTTGTTCTTTGAAGAAAAAGTGACGTTTTTGGAAATTTCTGCTTGCGGGTTTGAGGGGCTAACCGTAAAAGCCCCCTCACCGGCGGCGCTGAGGCGCACGACGGGGCGCCGGACGGGGCGGACGGGA
>CAXICP010000508.1:0-2441 GCA_964022595.1 uncultured Salipiger sp. | reverse complement strand
TTTGAACGTGATCTCGATACCGTCAATGCTTCGGGCGCCAGCAACAACTCGCGGTGGTTTTCGGTCATGGCCTCCAACCCGCTACGCGAGGTCTTTGAAACCGTCTTCTCCCTGCCCGACAGCTTTGGCACGCTCGACATTGATCAACAACTGACCATCTTCAAGAAACGCGCAACGCAAGTGTTCGGGACAAATAACCTGTCAGAGCTTGGCACTTCGGAAAGTCTCGACGAAATTCGGCGCCAATACCTGGCGCGAAGCGCCCTATCCGACAATCCGATTTCGACCTCTGCCAATGTGGTGATGACCCTCCTTGCCGCGGCATCCTTGGGCAATTGATCCCCCTCACTGGCACGGTGCGACCGGTGGTTGATCACGCTCTGGCCTCTTAGGTCCGCCGGAACAGATCGTCCTGCCTGTCGAGCAAGTTGGACACCATGGCGAGGCTGTCGGAGGACACAGTACCGTTCATCTCGTTGGTCTGGATCAGAAATGCGGCGGCGGACCCGTTTGGATCCCGCAGTCTTTCCTGAAGCTCTTTGCCCGCATGTCCCCCACACTTGGGCATAGGCCGCTCTGAACAAAGAGACAGCAAATGGACAGAGCGCGGAGCCAAACCTCGCGACCACACCAAAA
The DNA here is from genome assembly GCA_964022595.1 of uncultured Salipiger sp. Taxonomy (GTDB): domain Bacteria; phylum Pseudomonadota; class Alphaproteobacteria; order Rhodobacterales; family Rhodobacteraceae; genus Salipiger. Next base: position 1,805 of record CAXICP010000508.1, on the reverse strand, counting down.
CAGCGCGCCGGACCGCCAGCGGCTGACGTCTGCGAGCGGCATTTCGTCACCGAAGCGACGCTCGCCATGCGGCATGCGCCCACGGTCACCGGCCCCCCTCCGTGACAATTTTCATGGGTGTGCAATCGCAGCCTCTAGAGGCAGCGAAAAACTGGGGGCAAAACAACCCGCATCCCTCCTGGCCGGGCATTCTCTCCGCACAACGAAAAGCCCCCGGCGCTATGACGCCGGGGGCTTTGATGTCTTCGCAGTGCGGAAAATCCGCGTCCGCTTACCAGTCTTCGCGAACCACGACGCGGGTCTTGATCGGCAGCTTCATCGCGGCAAGGCGCAGGGCCTCACGTGCGATTTCTTCGCTGACGCCATCGATCTCGAACATCACGCGGCCCGGCTTGACCTTGCAAGCCCAGTAATCGACCGAACCTTTACCCTTACCCATCCGAACTTCGGTGGGCTTGGAGGTCACGGGCGTGTCCGGGAAGATCCGGATCCAGACCCGGCCCTGACGCTTCATGTGACGGGTCATCGCGCGGCGTGCCGCCTCGATTTGCCGCGCAGTCACACGCTCGGGCTGAAGGGCCTTGAGGCCAAAGTGACCAAAGTTGAGGTCAGAACCGCCTTTTGCTTCGCCGGAAATCCGGCCTTTGAACATCTTGCGGAATTTAGTGCGTTTCGGTTGAAGCATCTGTCATCCTCCTCAGCGACGGCCGCCCATGGCGCCACGCGGAGCCGGACCTTCCTGGATTTCCTGCGACTTGCGCTCGCGGGCAGACGGGTCATGCTCCATGATCTCACCCCGGAAGATCCAGACCTTGATACCGATGATACCATAAGCGGTCGTGGCTTCGACGCCGGCGTAATCGATATCGGCACGCAGGGTGTGCAGGGGCACGCGGCCCTCGCGGTACCATTCGGTCCGGGCGATCTCGGCACCGCCAAGGCGGCCCGCGACGTTGACCCGGATGCCCTGGGCACCCATGCGCATGGCGTTCTGCACGGCACGCTTCATCGCGCGGCGGAACGACACCCGACGTTCGAGCTGCTGAGCGATGCTTTCACCCACCAGCCGCGCGTCCAGCTCCGGCTTGCGCACTTCAACGATGTTGAGGTGTAGCTCGGAATCGGTCATCGAGGCAAGCTTCTTGCGAAGCTTCTCGATGTCCGCGCCCTTCTTGCCGATGATGACGCCCGGACGTGCGGTGTGAATGGTCACACGGCACTTCTTGTGCGGACGTTCGATGATGACGCGGCTGATGCCGGCCTGCTTGCATTCCTCGTGGATGAAATCGCGGATCGCGATATCCTCGAGAAGCAGATCACCGTAGTCCTTGGTGTCTGCGTACCAGCGGCTGTCCCAGGTGCGGTTGACCTGAAGGCGCATGCCGATCGGATTGGTTTTATTCCCCATCAGGCTTGCTCCTCGATCTGACGGACCTTGATGGTGATTTCCGAGAACGGCTTGTTGATGCGGCCGAAACGACCACGCGCCCGCGGACGGCCACGCTTCATCACCAGGTTCTTGCCCACGTAGGCCTCGGCGACGACAAGCTCGTCAACGTCCAGGCCGTGGTTGTTCTCGGCGTTCGCGATTGCGGACTGAAGGCATTTCTTCACGTCCACGGCGATCCGCTTCTTCGAGAAGGTCAGGTCCGTAAGGGCCTTTTCCACCTTCTTGCCACGGATCAGCGCGGCCACCAGGTTCAGCTTCTGCGGCGAGGTGCGCAGCATGCGCAGCTTCGCCATCGCCTCGTTGTCCGCCACGCGGCGGGGATTCTTATCCTTGCCCATGGCTTACTTCCTCTTGG
>CAXICP010000507.1:0-2444 GCA_964022595.1 uncultured Salipiger sp. | reverse complement strand
AGGATATCGTCTATTGGGCCCGCGAACTTGGCGGGTCGAAAACGCCCCGCTTCACCGATTATCCCCATGGCGACTGGCGGGTGTGGTATTTCGCGGGGCTTCTGGTGTTCTACCTGTGCTTCACGCGCCTGTCCGAAATCGTGCTGGGCCGCGTGATGGCGCGGCTGACCCACGGGCAGGCCACCATGGGCGGCGAAGCGCAACGGAAGGCGGCGTGATGCCCATGATCGCCCCCGCCCCCCGGACCATGCTGCGCCAAAAGAAGCCCCTGCCGGGCGCGAAAGGACAGTCATGAGCTGCTGGGATGTCATCGCCGATTACGGGCTGCGCTCGCTTGGGATCGGCGAGCGCTTGCTGCCGCGCGACGATTTCACCATCTGCAAGCAGGTCGTGCTGATCGGGTCGGGGATGATCTGGAACATCTATTTCGGCGTGCTGGCGCTGGGGGCGGGGTTCTTTCTGGCCACCGCGCTGGCGGTGGGCAAGGCGTCCAGCCACCTTGGCCTGCGCAAGCTGTCGGAATGGTTCATCTTCGTGTTCCGCGGCTCGCCGCTTTTCATCCAGTTCTTCTTTGCCTACTTCGTCTTCCTGTCGCTGAAATCGGTCTCGCCGATCTTCGATCCGTTCAGCGCCGCGTGGCTCGGCGCGTTGATCGTGCTGTTCTTCAACACCGCCGCCTATTCGGGCGAGATCTTTTACGGCGCGCTTTTGTCGGTCCCCAAGGGCGATATCGAGGCCGCCGGGGCCTATGGCCTGTCGGGCTGGCCGCGCTTTCGGCGCATCGTCTGGCCGACCATGCTGCGCCTGGCCTGGCCCGCCTATACCAACGAGGCGATCTTTCTGTTCCACGCCACGACGCTGGTGTTCTTCAGCGGCTTTCCGGCCTGGCAGCAGCGCGGCGATGCGCTGTATTATGCCAGCTATTTTGCCGACAAGACCTTCAACCCTTTCGTGGCCTACCCGATTCTTGCCGGGTATTTCATTCTGCTGACGCTGGTCGTCATCGCGCTGTTCGGGGCAATCAACCGGCGCCTGAACCGGCATCTGCCGCAGGAACGCCGCAGCCGGCTGCGTTATCGCCCGACGCTGATCCGCTAGGCCGAACGGCGCCGGATCGACCGCCCCGGCACAATTCCCCGCCCCCGGGGCGCCGCACCGCTTGCCACATGGGCGCGGCTCGGCTAACCTGAATTTGATCAAATTCCCTATCGGTGACCCATGAACGACCCCAAGAGCTGGCTGCGCAAGAACCCGCAGGTCCGCACCATTCGCGTGGCGGCCTCGGACCTCAACGGACAGATGCGGGGCAAGCGCGTACCCACCCGATTTGCCGACAAGGTGGTCGAGGAAGGCACGCGCTTTCCCCTGTCCGTCATGAACCTGGACATCTGGGGCGAGGATATCGACGACAGCCCGCTGGTGTTCGAAAGCGGCGATCGCGACGGCGTGCTGCGCCCCACCGAACGCGGGTTCGTCCCCATGCCCTGGCTCGAGGCGCCCACCGCCCTGCTGCCCATCTGGATGTACCTTGAAGACGGCCGCCCGTTCGAAGCCGACCCGCGCCACGCGCTGGCCAATGTGCTCAAGCGCTACAAGGCGCGCGGGCTGACGCCGATGGTGGCGGTCGAGCTGGAATTCTTCCTGATCGACGACAGCGGCAAGTCGCTGCAGGTGCCCCTGTCGCCCCGATCCAACAAGCGCCGCAAGGCGGCCGAGGTCATGTCGATCCGCGCGCTGGATGCGTTCGACGTGTTCTTCACCGACCTTTATGACGCCTGCGAAGACATGGACATCCCCGACCAGGACACCACCGAGTTGCAGTCGCGGCGGTCGTGGCCGATGTACATCTGCCGTGCCGCCGCGATCAACGCACACGTCACCACCGACACCGAAGCGTCGTCCAACCCCGCCACACCGGGGGCCGCGGTTGACGGACTGTTCAGGGCCTACGAGTACCTGAACTGGGCGATCTCGGTGACGGTCGTCGCCGCGTCCCCGACGGAGATCCTGGCGTTCGCCGTGAAATCCGGCTACCGCGCGATCCTCGCAGGCCTCGGCCGCGACACCTGACCAACCCCTGAGCACTGAAAGTGAGGCCGGCTGATGCCTGTCGTGAAGGCCACCATCAAGGACATCGTGAAAGCGCCTGTCGGTGAGGGCACGGTCACGTACGTCTCGTACGACATTCGTGCTGCCGCCGAGGGCGGCAATGTCATCACCGCGCCCGGTTCGTGGGCGCAGCCGATCGAAGACGGGGTCGCGTTGACACCGAGTCTCGACCCGGGCCTGTACGAGGTGGAGATCTCCATCGGCTGGTTCGTGGAGAAGTACAACATCGTCGTCCCCGCGGTGGAGACCGAGCAGCAGTTGAAGACGCTCATCGACGATTTTCTTGCGCTCCCACCCGACACGCCTGCTGTGCGTCTCGCGGCGGCGATCGGGTC
>CAXICP010000506.1:0-2452 GCA_964022595.1 uncultured Salipiger sp. | reverse complement strand
GCCATCGGTGCGCAGGGCGATCCGGCCACGCAAGTTGTTCATCGACAGAACCTGATGCGCCTCGGTCAGACCCATTTCCCACGGCAGGCCAGCGTATTTGATGCTGGTCGCGGGCGATGCGCCGGTGCCGCCGTTGTGGCCCGAAATCAGGATCACGTCGGCCTTGGCCTTGGCCACGCCGGCCGCAATCGTGCCGACACCCGAAGAGGCCACCAGCTTGACCGTCACCTTGCAGCGCGGGTTGATCTGCTTGAGGTCGTAGATCAGCTGCGCCAGATCCTCGATCGAGTAGATGTCGTGGTGCGGCGGCGGGGAGATCAGCGTCACGCCTTTGGTCGAATGGCGCAGACGGGCGATCAGGTCGGTGACCTTCATGCCCGGAAGCTGGCCGCCTTCGCCCGGCTTGGCCCCTTGCGCGACCTTGATTTCAAGCTCTTCGCAATGGTTGAGGTATTCCGCCGTGACGCCGAACCGGCCCGAGGCCACCTGCTTGATCTTGGCCGACGGGTTGTCGCCGTTGGGTTCGGGCACGAAATGCGCCGGATCTTCGCCGCCCTCGCCGCTGTCGGATTTCGCGCCGATGCGGTTCATCGCGACGTTCAGCGTCTTGTGCGCCTCGGGCGACAGGGCGCCAAGGCTCATGCCCGGGGTCACGAACCGCTTGCGGATCGAGGTGATGGATTCCACCTCTTCGATCGGGATCGACTTGCCGATGGGCTTGATGTCGAGCAGATCGCGCAGATGGATCGGCGGGTTGGCCCGCATCGCCTTGGAATAGGTCTTCCACAGCTCGTAGGACGCCTTGTTGCAGGCGGCCTGCATCAGGTGCATGGTCTGCGCGCCCCAGGCGTGGGTTTCGCCCGACTTGCGCGCCTTGTAGAACCCGCCGATGGGCAGCACGTCGCGCCCGCCCTTGTAGCCAAGCGCGTGGATTTCTTCGGCCTTTTGCTGGATGCCGTGCACCCCGATGCCGGAAATCCGGCTTAGCATGCCGGGGAAATATTCCGCCACCATGGCGCGGGAAAGCCCCACCGCCTCGAAGTTCAGACCGCCCCGATAGGACGAGATCACCGAGATGCCCATCTTGGCCATGATCTTGAGCATGCCCTGGTCGATCGCCTCGCGGTAGCGCGAGACGTTTTCGGTCAGGGTGCCGTCCAGCAGGCCGCGGTCGATGCGGTCGGCAAGGCTGTCTTCGGCAAGATAGGGGTTCACGATGGTCGCGCCGCAGCCCACCAGAACCGCGAAGTAATGCGGATCGATGCATTCGGCGGACCGCACGGCGATGGAACAGAACGTCCGCAGGCCCTTTTTCGTCAGCCAGGAATGCACCGCGCTGGTGGCGAGGATCATCGGCATCGCGACCTTGTCGACGCTTTGGTGATGATCGGTCAGCACAAGGTGGCCGCCGCCCGAACGCACCGCGTCTTCGGCTTCGGACCTGATGCGGATCAGGTGTTCGCGCAGCGCGCCTTCGCCCGCGTTGGCGGGGAAGGTGCAGTCGATTTCCACCAGGTCGGCGTTGAAATGCTTCACCAGCTCGTCGAACTGGGCGTTGCCGACAAAGGGGCTGTCCAACACCAGGATTTCGGTCTGCGAGCTGGATTCATCCAGCACGTTCTTGAGGTTGCCGAACCGCGTCTTCAGCGACATCACCCGGAATTCGCGCAGGCTGTCGATGGGCGGGTTGGTCACCTGGCTGAAGTTCTGCCGGAAGAAATGGCTTAGCGGGCGGTATTTCTTGGACAGGACGGCGGACGGGGTGTCATCGCCCATCGAGGCAAGCGCTTCCTTGGCGTCTTCGGCCATGGGGGCAAGCACCTGTTCCAGCTCTTCGATGCTGTAGCCGGCGGCCATCTGGCGCGTGCGCAGTTCGGACCCGGAAAACAGCGCCCGTTCGCTGACCCCGGCCAGCGCGGCGTTCAGATCGCTGATCTTGCCGACCCATTCGCCAAAGGGCTGCGAGGCGGCCAGCCGGTCCTTGATTTCGGTGTCGCGGTAGATGCGCCCTTCTTCCATATCGACGGCGATCATCTGGCCCGGCCCAAGCGCGCCCTTGGCACGCACGGTGCCTTCGTCCACGGGAACCATGCCCGCTTCGGAACCCGCGATCAGCAGGTCGTCGCCGGTCACCACGTAGCGCATCGGGCGCAGGCCGTTGCGATCCAGCCCGCCGCAGACCCAGCGCCCGTCGGTCATCGCCAGCGCGGCGGGGCCGTCCCAGGGTTCCATCACGGCGTTCACATAGGAATACATGTCGCGCCACGCCTGCGGCAGTTCCACCGCCTGGTTCGACCAGGATTCCGGGATCAGCATGGTCTTGGCCATGGGGGCGTTGCGGCCCGCGCGCACCAGAACTTCGAACACCGCGTCCAGCGCGGCGCTGTCCGACGCGCCGTTGGCGATGATCGGCTTGATGTCTTCGGCCATGTCGCCAAAGGTCGACGAGGCC
>CAXICP010000505.1:0-2455 GCA_964022595.1 uncultured Salipiger sp. | reverse complement strand
TCAAGCGAAACCGGCACACGGGACAAAAGCGCCCTCCCCCCCTGCCCCCAGAATTCCCCGAAGCCCTGCGCATCCCGCCCCCCGCCAAGCCGCCCGTCGCCATCAAGGTCCAGCCCGGTGGGAATGCCGGTGTTGGGGCGGGCCGTGAACCGGTAGGGATAGGGCGCGCCGGCGGCGGCCAGCGCCTCGGCGATCTGCCCAAGGGCCACCCCGTCGTGATCGTAATCGATATCGGTCAGCAAAAGCACATCCGGATCGGCGGCGGCGATTTCCGCCAGAACCGGGTCCAGGTCACCCCTTGCCAGATCGCGCAGCAACAGCCCCGGCCCCTTGCGCGACAGGTCCGCGTGCCAGGTCGCAAGGGTCAGCGGTTCTGCCCGCAACGGCAGGGCAAGGCACAGCAGGCAAAGAAGGATCAGATTGCCTGCAATTCCGCCCGGGCATAGGCGCGGCGGCGCTTTTCCTCGATCAGCTCGGCGATGCGCGACAGCGCGATCCCCCGCATGATAAGACTGGCAGGAAGAAAGGCCCATGCGCTCATTGTCCAGATCAGGGTATGCGGATCGGTCAGCAAGATCGGATCGACGATCTCGGACGCCATCTTCATGATCGCCGGGATCAGGAATGGCAGAAGAAACCCTAAGGCGACGTTAACGTGCCCGTCCCGCTTGAGCCGATACAGCACGTCCTTGCCCACTGTGGGATCGAACAGCGGCAGGTTGACCCAGAAATTGAACGCGCCCCGCCGCACCGGCCAGTCCAGCCAGCGCACCACAAGGATGAAAGACGCGATGGCCGCCAGCGACACCAGATAGGCCAGCCCGGCGCTAGTGCGGATCAGGTCCAGATGATGCGGGGCCATGTCGTCGCTTGCCGCCAGCACCATCAGGCGCACGGGCGAATAGGGGAAATCAAGCGTGTTCCCCACGCTGGTTCCGATCCGTTCCAGCAGCAGACCGGGGCCTGGTGCCTGCGCTCCGCCCCGCCCGATCAGCGTCAGCATCAGGACCGTGACGAAAAGCGCCACGAAGCGGATCCGGTTGAACGGAGGCGCATCGCGGAATTCGATGATCGACGGGTAATCGCCGACGTATTCCACAAAGGTAAGCACCGCGGCCACCATTGCCACAAGCGCGATGATCTGCGCGGAATCCGTCGGACGATCCGACAGCAGAAGAGTCGGCATTGCCACCAGCAATGCAATGAGAAAGGCGCGCGTCCCCGCGTGCACCATACGGCTGATCACTTCATCCTGCCCCTTTGGTCCGGCCGGGCGCGGTACACTGCCGCCCCCTGTTTTCCACGTGACCCCGCCTTTGCGGCGACTTGCCCTGTTGTTGCCCAATTTTTGCCGCCTTTCCCTTTGTTCGGCAAGGTTGCGTTCACCAAGGCCGCGAAAAACCGGCATTTTCAAGGAACAAACGGTGCGCTTTTGCATCAATTTGCGCGCGTCTCGGCCACCCTGCGCGGTGCACCACAATATCCTGTAGCGGTGCGGACTTGTCCCCGCGCCTCAAAATCCGGCACGCCTTGACATAGCGCATGGCGAACAGGCCCCGAACGCCGTTCAGTCGCAGCCGACCGCTGTCTGTTTCGAAAAGGCGACCACCATGCACCTGGCAATTTCCATGCAAGAAGCCGTTGACATGATCCCGGATGGGGCGCGCGTGATGCTGTCGGGTTTCATGGGGGTCGGCACCCCGGACGGGCTGGTGCGCGCCCTCGCCGCGTCGGGCAAGAAGGATCTGACCATGCTGGTCAACGATGCGGCGCGCCCCGATACCGGCGTCGGCCCGCTTGTGCGGGCGGGCTGCGTGAAAAAGTTCATCGGCAGCCATATCGGCGTGAACCCGGACGTGCAGGAAAAGATGCGCTCGGGCGAGCTTGAGGTCGAACTGGTCCCGCAGGGCACCTTCGTCGAACGCATCCGCGCCGCCGGCATGGGGCTGGGGGGCATCCTTACGCCCACCGGGATCGGCACGCTTGTCGCCGAGGGCAAGCAGGTGATCGAGATTGACGGCAAGCCCTACCTGCTGGAAAAGCCGCTGCGCGCCGATTTCGCGCTGATCGCGGCGCGCAGCTGCGATTACGTGGGGAACCTGACCTACATGCTGTCGGCGACGAATTTCAACCCGATCATGGCGCTTGCCGCCGACGTGGTGATCGCCGAACCCGAAGAGATCGTACCCGTGGGCGTGATCCCCCCGGATGCGGTGAAAACCCCGGGCGTGCTTGTGGACCATGTGATCAAGAGGGCGATGTGATGAAGGATTTCACGGCAATGGACCCCAGGGAAATCATCGCCCGGCGCGTATCGCTCGAGATCCGGCCGAAATCGCTGGTCAACCTGGGCATCGGCATTCCGACGCTGGTGTCGGACCATCTGGATGAAAGCCTTGGGGTGTTCTTTCAGTCGGAAAACGGCGTGGTCGGTCTTGGGCACCGCCCGCCCGAG
>CAXICP010000504.1:0-2458 GCA_964022595.1 uncultured Salipiger sp. | reverse complement strand
CCGCCGAACAGCAGGGCGTCCTGCGCCCCCGGCACGGCGCGGGTCAGCGTCTGGTAAAGGTGGTGATGGGTGTTCACCAGCCCCGGCGTCACGAGGCAGCGCGAGGCGTCCACCACCTCGCCCCCGCTGCGCAGGTCGCTGCCGATCTGCGCGATGATGCCGTCGCGCAGGATCATGTCGGCGCCGTCAAGTTCGCTGCCCGCGTCATCCATCGTCAGGATGTTCCAGGCGTTGCGGATCAGGATTTCTGGCATGGCGCTCTCCGGTCGGGACAGGGCCATGGTGCCGGGTCGGGCGGGCAATGAAAAGGGCGCGCCGCCCTACTCTGCCGCGATTTCCCTGCGCCCGCGCAGCGTGCCGAATTCGCCCCGCAGCATGTCCAGCAGGGGGTTGATGATGCGCGGGCGCGCCGCCGATGCGTAAAGCCCGATCTTCTGCGATCCCAGCTCTGGCAGGATCCCGGGGGGGATCATTTCGAAATGGCTTGGGGCGTGGCCTTCCAGCACCGGGGTCACCGCAAGATCGGCCGACACCGACACCTCGATCGTGCGATCGCTTTCGCTGTCGACGGCCAGTTCCCACGCGGTGCCGTCGCGTTCCAGATGCGCCGCCGCCACCGGGCGGAACCCGCAGCGGCGTGAGAAGGCGACGCGCAGCGGTCGCAGCTTCCAGGCGGTGCCGCCGGGCGCGCCGTACCAGCGCAGCGGCACCTCGAGCAGCGGCTCGCCCCCCGGCCCAAGATCGGATTCGGTGGTCAGGATCACATCCACCGCACCGCGCGCGAACTGGTCCCTCAGATCGGCGCTGTACGAGCTGATAAGCTGCAGGCGCACGCGCGGGAAATCGCGCTGCATCCGCTTCATCACGCGCGGGATCACCGGGTAGACGATGTCATGGGGCACGCCCAGCACGATTTCCCCCATCAGGTCGGTCTGGGTCAGGCGGGCGTAGATTTCATCGTTCATCTCGACCATGCGGCGGGCGTAGGACAGCAGCTGCTCGCCCGCGGGGGTCAGGCTGACGCCGCGCCCGGTCCGGTCCAGCAGCGCAAGGCCCAGCAGATCCTCCAGCCGCTTTAGCTGCATCGACACCGCCGATTGCGTCAGGTTCAAAAAGCCCGCCGCGCGGGTCACGCCGCCCGCGTCCGCGACGGCGACAAAGGAACGAAGCGTGGTGATGTCCAGATTTCGCATGCATCGATTTCCGTGATGGGCGGCGTCATCAAACGTCGTTTTACGAATGGGTTCGAAAGCAGGATAACCATCACACCACATCATGAACAGAGAAACATGCATCACCATTCGTGAAGGAACCCATCATGCCCCGTGACGCCGCGCTGTCCTGCCCCATGTCCCGTCCCCTGCCCGCCCGCCGCCGCGGGGTGATCGCCGCGCTGCTGCGCCTGTCGGCGCTGCACCGGCAACGCCGCCAGTTGGCCCGGCTTGACGCCGCCGCGCTGCACGACCTGGGGCTGTCGCCGGGCGACGTGGCCCGCGAGCTGAGCCGCAGCCCGTGGGATGCGCCGTCGCATTGGGTCGCCTAGGCGGGCAAGATGCGCGAAACACGCCCGAAACAGCGCGTTTCGCGCCGTCTGCATCTTGAAAAACGCCGCCGCTCTGCCAATATCGGAAGCGCAAACACCGGTATCCCATCCGAACACAGCTTGGAGGCATTGATGGCTGAATACAGAACAATCCGGACCGCAGCCGGAGCGAGCGCGGCCCAGATTGACGAAGGCCTGCGTACGCACATGAACAAGGTCTACGGGACCATGTCCGTGGGCATGCTCATCACCTTCGCAGTCGCTTGGGCCGTCGGCACCAGCCCGGAGCTGCTGAGCGTTTTCCGCGATCCCGCCACCCTTCGCCCGAACATCCTGGGCTACATCATCATGTTCGCCCCGCTGATCATGGTCTTCGCCTTCGGCGCGGCGCTCAACCGCCTGTCCGCCGCCGGCGCGCAGCTGTTCTTCTTCGCCTTCGCGGCGGTGATGGGCCTGTCGCTAAGCTGGATCTTCGTGGCCTTCACCGGCTTTTCCATCGCGCAGGTGTTCCTTGTGACGTCGATCGCCTTCGCGGGCCTGTCGCTGTGGGGCTACACCACGAAAAAGGACATCTCGGGCTGGGGGTCGTTCCTGATCATGGGCGTGATCGGCATTCTGGTCGCATCGATCATCAACATCTTCCTGCAGTCGCCGGCAATGCACTTTGCCATCTCCTGCATCGGGGTGCTGATCTTTGCCGGTCTGACCGCCTATGACACGCAGAACATCAAGAACACCTACTTGCAGCATGCCGCCCATGGCGACAGCGAATGGCTTGGCAAATCCGCCATCATCGGCGCGCTGAACCTCTACATGGACTTCATCAACATGTTCATGTTCCTGCTGCAACTCATGGGGAACAGAGAGTAATTCGCTCTTTCCACCCCTGCCGCGATTTCAGGCCCGCCCGGACAA
>CAXICP010000503.1:0-2471 GCA_964022595.1 uncultured Salipiger sp. | reverse complement strand
TAGTAGCATTTTAGGACTGGCATCGGCGCATCTTAGTCCCCATAGCCGGACCCATGGCCCAAAATCCCCCTTCCCCGCCAGCAGGCAAGGACATCCAGTTTCGCGAATTCGTTCTGCTATGCGCCTGTCTCATGGCGATGAACGCCCTGTCGATCGACCCCATGCTGCCTGCCCTGCCCGCCATCGGCCGCGATCTGGCGATCGCGCAGCCCAATGACCGGCAGTTGATCATCAGCGTCTATTTTCTGGGGCTGGGAATCGGGTCGCTGCTGTTTGGCGTCCTGTCCGACCGTTATGGCCGCAAGAAGGTGCTGGCCTGGGCGATGCTGTTGTTCCTCTTCTCCATGGCCTGCGCAGCGGCGCAAAGCTTCCCGGTCATGCTGATCGGCCGCGCCTGCGCCGGCTTTTTCGCCGGAGCGAGCCGCGTCATCACCGTGGGAATCGTGCGCGACCGGTTCCGGGGCGATGCGATGGCGCGGGTCATGTCGCTGATCTTTGCGGTGTTCATGCTGATCCCGGTGATGGCCCCCAGTTTCGGGCAGGCGATCCTGTGGATCGCGCCGTGGCGCTGGATCTTCTGGGCGCTGGCGATAATGGCGAGCCTGATCCTGCTATGGCTGATGGCGCGGATGCCCGAAACATTGCGACCGGAAAACCGGATGCGAATCACGGTCGGCGGGCTGTTGCACACGGTCGGGACGATCATGCGCACGCGCAGTTCGATCGGCCATATGCTGGCCAGCGGCGTGGTGATGGGCGGATTGATCGGCTTCATCCTGTCGGTGCAGCAGATATTCTTCGACGTGTTCAAAGCGGAAGAAATTTTCCCGATCGCCTTCGCCCTGATGGCGGCCGGCATGGGGGTCGGCAGCCTGGTCAACAGCCGGCTGGTATCACGCTTTGGCGCGCGGCGGCTGAGCCAGGCGGCGCTGATCGCCTTCATCCTGATCGCCATCGTCCATGTGAGCGTCATCCTGTCGGGGCGGGAGACGATCGTCACCTTCATGCTGTTGCAGGGAATAACGATGCTGACGGTCGCCTTCACCGCGTCCAATTTCAGCGCGATCTCGATGGAGCCATTTTCGAAAGGTGCGGGCGTCGCTTCCTCCTTTCAGGCGTTCCTGACCACTGCCCTGTCCGCGACGCTGGGCAGCATCGTGGGCCGCGCGTTCAATGGCACCACCTTGCCGCTGGCCATGGGGCTGCTGGTGTTCGGCTCCTTAAGCTTCCTGATCGTGATCTGGGCGGAGCGGGGCAGGCTGTTCACCCGGCCCAACAATAGCGGGCTGCGCGACGTAGAGTTTGAAACGGTCCACTGAACGACAAACGGGGCGGTGTTACCCGCCCCGTTCGATGTTCGATCAGGCGCCTTGCTTGATCAGGCGTCCTTTCCGCCCGGCGTGTGCGCGCCGGGCAGCGGCGGCACCGGCTGGGGCGGGATGCCCGCATCCAGTTCCGGCACGTCGCTGATCCCGCGCCCCACATGGCTGCGGTTGCGGCTATAGGCGAAATAGACGATCAGGCCGACCGCCGCCCAGCCCACGAACATCAGCTTGGTTTCGACGCCCAGGCTCCAGAACAGATACATGCAGCCCAGAATCGCGATCGGCGCGGTGATCATGATCGCCGGGGTGCGGAAGGGCCGCCTGCGTGCCGGGTCGGTACGACGCAGCACCAGCACCGCGATCGACACGGCGGCAAAGGCGAACAGGGTGCCGGAGTTGGAGATGTCCGCCAGGATGCCGACGGGGAAGAAGGCGGCGAACAGCGCGACGAAGATGCCGGTCAGGATGGTGATGACATAGGGCGTCTTGTAGGTCGGATGGACTTTGGAGAACATCGCCGGCAGCAGGCCGTCGCGGCTCATGACAAAAAAGATGCGGGTCTGGCCGAACATCATCATCAGGATGACCGAAGGCAGGGCGAGACCAGCGGCCAGGCCGAGCAGATTGCCGATCTGGGGCCAGCCGATTTCACGCAGGGTCCAGGCCAGCGCTTCCTTCGAGCAGGTGACGGCTTCGGTACCGGCGGCGGCCAGTGCGGCGCATTGCTGCGACAAAGCGGTCGAGCCGGGAGCCAGCACTTCGCCGGCCGGGCCATAGACCGGCTGCGCACCGACGGTGCCGATCACGCCTGCGGCAACCAGCATGTAGAAGATGGTGCAGATGCCGAGCGAACCGATCAGGCCGATCGGCATGTTACGCTGGGGGTTCTTGGTTTCTTCAGCGGCCGTGGACACGGCGTCAAAGCCCACATAGGCGAAAAAGATCGAGGCGGCGGCAGCGGAAATGCCCGAAAAGCCGAGCGGGGCGAAGGGGGTGAACTTGTCCATGTTCATCACCGGCAGCGCCAGCACGATGAACAGCGTGAGCGCCGCGACCTTGATCAGCACCAGCACGGCGTTGACCGACGCGCTTTCCTTGGTGCCGATGACCAGCAGCCAGGTGACGAGGCCGGCGATCAGCATGGCA
>CAXICP010000502.1:0-2475 GCA_964022595.1 uncultured Salipiger sp. | reverse complement strand
ATCATCTACCTCGTCGCGATCATCATTCTGCTGACCCGTCCGCGTGGCCTTATGGGCCGCAAGGGCGTGATGGAGGACTAAGCCCATGTTCGGACTTGGCAAAAAAGACTTCTCACTGTTCCTGGTCGTGGCCGCGCTTGCGCTGTTCGCGCCCTTCATCCTGAACCCGTTCCCGACGGACAGCGCCATGGCGCAGTTCAACGCGGGCTATCCCGACCTGATGCAGCGCTTCGTGATCTTCGGCATCCTGGCGATCGGGTTCAACATCCTGTTCGGGCTGACCGGCTACCTGTCCTTTGGCCACGCGGCCTTTCTGGGGGTGGGCAGCTATTCGGCGGTGTGGATGTTCAAGCTGCTCAGCATGAACGTCATCCCCGCCATCCTGCTGTCGATGATCGTCTCGGGGCTGTTCGCGGTGGTCATCGGCTACGTCAGCCTGCGCCGCTCGGGGATCTACTTTTCGATCCTGACGCTGGCCTTCGCGCAGATGAGCTATAACCTTGCCTATTCGGTGCTGACGCCGATCACCAATGGCGAGACCGGGCTTCAGATCACGCTGGACGATCCGCGCGTGCTGGGCCAGACGGCCACCCCCGACGGCGGCATCCCGGTCACCAACCTGTTCGGGCTGGAAATGCGCGCCTATGAAACCGTGGCCATCGGTCCATGGCAGTTCCAGTTCTCGGTCGGCTACTACGTGGCGGCGATCATCATGATCCTGTCCTTCTACCTGGCGATCCGCATCTTCCGCTCGCCCTTCGGCATGATGCTGCGGGCGATCAAGTCGAACCAGAACCGGCTGTATTACACCGGGCTGAACGCGCGGCCCTACACATTGGCGGCATTCGTGATTTCCGGCATGTATGCCGGGCTTGCGGGCGGGCTTCTGGCCTGCATGGATCCGTTGGCCGGCGCCGAGCGGATGCAGTGGACCGCGTCTGGCGAGGTGGTGCTGATGACCATCCTTGGCGGCGCGGGCACGCTGATCGGCCCTGTCCTTGGCGCGGGTTTCATCAAGTATTTCGAGAACATCTTCTCGAAGATCAACGACCAGGTGGTGCACAGCTGGGTGGCCTTCCTGCCCGACGGGATCGAGGATTTCGTCGTCGGGATCATCCACCCCTTCGTGGGCAAGGGCTGGCACCTGACGCTGGGCCTGATGTTCATGGCGATCGTCATCTTCCTGCCCGGCGGGCTTGTCGAAGGCGGCCAGCGCATCGCACGGCGCCTGCGCAAGCGCGACGACGCCAAGACCGAAACCCGCACCACCCCCGCAGAATAAGGAACGAGCCATGGGCATTCTTGAAGTAAAGGACGTCGGCAAGCGGTTCGGAGGCCTTCAGGCGCTGTCGGACGTGAACCTGTCGGTCCAGGAAAACACCGTTCACGCCATCATCGGGCCGAACGGGGCGGGCAAGTCGACGCTGCTTAACTGCCTTGTGGGCAAGCTGATCCCGGACACCGGATCGGTCATGTTCGACGGGCAGTCGGTGCTGGGGCGCAAACCCTACGAGATCAACCAGATGGGTATTTCCCGCGTCTTCCAGACGCCGGAGATCTTCGGCGATCTCACCGTCATGGAAAACATGATGATCCCGCTGTTCGCCCGGCGCGACGGCATCTTCCGCCTGCACGCCATCCAGTCGGTCCGGGGGGAAACCGATCTTATCGCCCGCGCCGAACAGATGCTGGAAGACGTCAACATGCTGGACAAGCGCCACATGCATTCCGCATCGATGTCGCGCGGCGACAAGCGGCGGCTGGAAATGGCCATGTGCCTGGTGCAGGAACCGCGCCTGCTGTTGCTGGATGAACCGACGGCGGGCATGGCGCGCGCCGACACCAACAACACCATCGACCTGCTCAAGCAGATTAAGGCCAAACGGCCGATCACCATGGCGATCATCGAACATGACATGCACGTGGTGTTCTCGCTGGCCGACCGCATCACCGTGCTGGCGCAGGGCACACCCCTGGTCGAAGACACCCCCGAAAACATCAAGGGCCATCCCAAGGTGCGCGAAGCCTACCTTGGCGAGCACGCGTAAGGAGCACCGGACATGAACGTCAGACCCGATTTTTCCAGGCACGCGAACCAGGCCGAAACCGCGCCCGCCTTCCTGTCCGTCTGGGACATGCATTCCTATTACGGCGAAAGCTACATCGTGCAGGGCATCAGCTTCAACGTGCACGAGGGCGAGATCCTGGCCCTGCTGGGGCGCAACGGGGCGGGCAAGACCACGACGCTGCGCTCGATCGCCCGGATGGACAATCCGCAGGTGAACCAGGGCGAAATCTGGCTGGACCACCAGCCGCTGCACCGCATGGCCTCGCACCAGGCCTCGGCCGCGGGGCTGGGCCTTGTCCCCGAAGACCGCTGCATCATTCCCGGCCTGACGGTTGAGGAAAACCTGCAACTGGCCCAGATCGCGCCGCCCATCGGCTGGTCGCTCGAAAGGCTTTACGATCTGTTCC
>CAXICP010000501.1:0-2504 GCA_964022595.1 uncultured Salipiger sp. | reverse complement strand
TTTCGCTGCCCCCCGAGCAGGCAAGCTACGGGACCTTCTGGAACGTCAATTTCCCGCCCGTGCCCGCAAGCGAGGCGCGCGGGCGCAAGCTTGTGCCGATGGGCAAGCGCATCGGCACAAGCTTTGTCACAGAGGCGCAGCTTTCCCCGTCGGGCAAGCGGTTCCTGTGGATCCGGGGCGGCGATCAGCGCAGCCCCGCCACGCCCGGATGCGATGCGGACGTCAATCTTGATGGCTACATCTCGGTCACGCCCATGCGCGCCGACCTGACCGCGCATGATCGGCTGCCCGCATTGAAAGACGCCTTCGCATGAGCTTTGACGCAGAGGCCAAGATGCAGTTCGTCTTTGCCCTGCGCTCGCACGGGGTGACCGATCTTCCGGTGCTGCACGCCATGGAGCGGATCGACCGGGGCGCCTTTGTCAAAAGCTATTTTCCCGAACGCGCCTATGACGACGTGCCGCTGCCGATCCCCTGCGGGCAGACCATCTCGCAGCCCTCGGTCGTGGGGCTGATGACGCAGGCGCTGAAGCTTACCGGGCGGGAAAAGGTGCTCGAGATCGGGACCGGCTCGGGCTACCAGGCCGCGATCCTCAGCCAGCTGGCGCGGCGGGTCTATACGGTGGACCGCCACCGCCGCCTTGTGGCCGAGGCGCGCGAGATCTTCGATGCGCTCGATCTTGCCAACATCACCGCCTTTACCGCCGACGGCAGCTTCGGGCTGCCCGACCAGGCGCCGTTCGACCGCATCCTGGTGACCGCCGCCGCCGAGGACCCGCCCGGCCCGCTCTTGGCCCAGCTGCGGGTCGGCGGTATCATGGTGGTGCCGGTCGGGCAGTCCGACGCGGTGCAAAGCCTGATCCGCGTCACCCGGTCCGAAGCCGGTTTCGATTACGACGAACTGCGCCCCGTGCGCTTCGTTCCACTGGTCGAGGGGCTGGCAAAGGACGGCTAGCCCCCGGCCGCATCTTCAAGCGACGCCCCGGCGACAAGGGGCGCACCGACCGAATTCGAGGGATAGATCGAGATGACCAGGACTCCGCGCGTTTTCCGACTTGCCGCGCCGCTTGCCGTCGCTTCGGCGCTTGGCGCCTGCACGGAACCGTTGGACTACGACATGAGAGGCCGCATGGGCGGTTCGGTCGACACCAGCCAGGCGGCGCTTTCGGCCATTGCCGAACGCCCCGAACCCGATGCGCGCGGGCTGATTTCCTATCCCAACTACCAGGTCGCGGTGGCCCGCACCGGTGACACCGTGTCAGGCGTGGCCAGCCGCGTTGGCGTGCCCGCGGGCGAACTTGCCCGCTTCAACGGGATGCAGCCAAGTGATGGCTTGCGCGCGGGCGAGGTGCTTGCCCTGCCCGGCCGCGTGGCCGTGGCAGACGCGGTGCCAGCCAGCCAGACCGCCGCCCCGATCCGCCCCGCCGGTTCGGTCGACGTGACCACGCTGGCCAGCGCCGCCATCGACGGCGCGCCCGCCACCCCCGCTGCCAAGCCCGCACCGACGCCGATCCCGGGCGGGGTCGAACCGGTCCGCCACCAGGTCGCACGCGGGGAAACCGCCTATACCATCGCGCGGCTCTACGACGTGACGCCACGCGCGCTTGCGGACTGGAACGGGCTTGATTCCAGCTATTCCGTGCGCGAGGGGCAGTTCCTGCTGATCCCGGTGGTCCAGAAAGCCGCGACGCCCGAGGCAGCCGCGACGCCAGCGCCCGGCGTGGGATCGCCAACGCCCAAGCCGCCCTCGGCCAGCCAGGCCCTGCCCCGCGACGAACCCCCGGTCACCGCCAAACCTACCGCGGCCCCGGCGCCAGCGCCGGTCAAGCCGGTGGCGGACATCGGCCAGTCGCAGCCCGCAGCGTCCGGCGCGGCCATGGCAATGCCGGTCGATGGCAACATCATCCGCGACTACGCCAAGGGCAAGAACGAGGGCATCGACATTTCCGCCGCCGCCGGCACCCCGGTCAGGGCCGCCGCCAGCGGAACCGTCGCCGCGATCACCACCAATACCGAAAACGTGCAGATCCTCGTGGTGCGCCACCCGGACGACGTGCTGTCCATCTATACCCACGTGGACAACTTGAGCGTGGTCAAGGGCGACGCCGTCAGCCGGGGCCAGACCATCGGCAAGGTCCGTGCGGGCGATCCCAGCTTCCTGCATTTCGAAGTGCGCAAGGGCTTCGACAGCGTCGATCCCATGACCTTCCTGCGCTGATGCCGGGGTCCAGGAATTTTCGTACGAAAATTCCTGGACAGGTCTCGCCCCGCCCCGGCCCAAGATCTTTCGTACGAAAGATCTTTTACAGCGCGACGCCCCGGCGCCCCGCAAGGTCGGTGAAATATTGCCAGGCGACACGGCCCGAACGGGCGCCCCGCGTCGCCTGCCATTCGATGGCCTCGGCGCGCAGGGTGTCATCGTCGATGCTTAGCCCGTGGGCATCGCAATAGCCCCGGATCATCGCAAGATATTCATCCTGCGAACAGGGATGGAACCCCAGCCA
>CAXICP010000500.1:0-2511 GCA_964022595.1 uncultured Salipiger sp. | reverse complement strand
CTCGCGGGCTGCCGCGTTGGCATCGACCAGGTGAGAGGTCAGCCCAAGCTTCTGCGCCCAGGAAAAATGCGGCGAATTCACAAGGTGCAGCTCGGCCTCGTAGGCCACGGCCATGGCCGTGCCGGTCAGCGTGTGCAGCGGGGTGTCCGGCGGATGGGCGATCAGGATCTGAAGCTGCGGGCCGTCGGCGATGCGCTGCTCGGCGGCGGCGTCGATCACGTCATCCACCACGCGGCAGTACAGTTCCTGATGCGGCGTGATGCCGTTCTTGTCGGCGGCGAACAGGTCAAGGTTGCTGTGCTGCGTTTCGAAGGCGGCGCACATGCGGTCCAGCAGACGATGCTCGTTGCCCGAAAGCCAGGCCGCCGCGGCCAGCGCGCCGCCGCTTACCCCGGTGACGCGCTGCGGCGACAGGGGGCGCTGCTGGCACAGCGTGGTCAGGAACCCGCCTTGCCAGAAACAGCGCAGACCGCCGCCGGAAAAGACGATCTGGTCGGGGTTTTCGGGGATCGCCATCATCATTCGGGCCGAAAAGGCCGCGCCGGGGCGCGGCCCCTTCGTTTCATCCGGTCAGGGGCGTTCGATGCACATGGCGACACCCATGCCGCCGCCGATGCACAGCGTGGCAAGGCCCTTCTTGGCGCCGCGCCGCTTCATCTCGAACAGCAGGGTGTTGAGCACGCGCGCGCCGGACGCGCCGATCGGGTGGCCGATGGCGATGGCGCCGCCGTTCACGTTCACGATGGACGGGTCCCACCCCATGTCCTTGTTCACGGCGCAGGCCTGCGCGGCAAAGGCTTCGTTCGCCTCGACCAAATCAAGGTCGGACACCGACCAGCCCGCCTTGTCCAGCGCCTTGCGCGAGGCGTAGATCGGGCCGACGCCCATGACCGACGGGTCCAGCCCGGCGGTGGCGTAGGATGCGATGCGCGCGATCGGTTCGATGCCGCGCTTTTCGGCTTCTTCCGCGCTCATCAGCAGGACGCCGGCGGCGCCGTCGTTCAGGCCCGATGCGTTGGCGGCGGTGACGCTGCCGTCCTTGGTGAAGGCGGGGCGCAGCTTCTGCATGTTCTCGATGGTGGCGCCGTGGCGGATGTATTCATCCTTGTCGACGATGGTGTCGCCCTTGCGGCCCTTGACGGTGAAGGGGATCACCTCGTCGTCGAACTTGCCGGCCTTCTGCGCGGCCTCGGCCTTGTTCTGGCTGGCGAGGGCGAATTCGTCCTGCATCTCGCGGCTGATCTGCCACTGCTCGGCGACGTTCTCGGCGGTCTGGCCCATGTGGTAGCCGTTGAACGCGTCCCACAGGCCATCCTTGATCATGGTGTCGATGTATTTGACATCGCCCATCTTGTAGCCGTTGCGCAGGTTCTGGGCGTGGGGGCTCATGGACATGTTTTCCTGCCCGCCGGCGCAGACGATGGACGCATCGCCCAGCATGATGTGCTGCGCCCCAAGCGCCACCGCGCGCAGCCCCGAGCCGCAGACCTGGTTGATGCCCCAGGCGGCGCTTTCCTTGGGAAGGCCGGCATTGATGTGGGCCTGGCGCGCGGGGTTCTGGCCCTGGGCCGCGGTCAGCACCTGGCCGAGGATCGTTTCGGAAACATCACCCTTGTCGATGCCGGCGCGCGCGACGAGCGCCTCGAGTACGGCGGCGCCGAGGTCATGCGCGGGGGTGTTCGCAAAGCTGCCCCCGAAACTGCCGACGGCGGTACGGGCCGCGGATGCGATAACGACATTGGTCATGGATAACTCCTCCAAGCAGAGCGTGACAGGAGAGGCCGCCGTGGTTCTGGCAAGCCTCCCTTCTGGATCTTGCGCCCCTTCCATAACGCGGCGTCGCCGGTCGTGACAGGGGGCCTGGGAGGAAACTACCTGCTGGTAGCGCAAATGATAGCGCAAAAAATTCCGGGTTGCGGGCGGCGGTCAGCCCAGGGCGCGATCCCCGTCCAGGATCCGCCATTCCGGCGACACGGTCGGGGCGCCGAAGTAATAGCCCTGAAGGCAATCGACGCCGATCTGCGTGAGGAATTCCGCGTCATCCGCCCGTTCGACCGATTCGGCGACGGTGAACAGGTCGAACTGTCCGGCGATGCTGACGATGGCGCGGGTGAGAACCTGGTTGTCGGGATCCTGCGCGATGCCGCGGATGAAATCCCCGTCGATCTTCAGGATGTCGAAGCTGAAATCCTTGAAGTGGCGCAGCGCGGTATAGCCGGCGCCGAAATCGTCCATCGCGAAGGTGATGCCTTCGGATTGAAGGTCGTGCATGAAGCTGATGACCAGCTCGGGCACCAGCAGGGCCGAGGATTCGGTGATTTCCAGGATCAGGCGTTCGCCCACGGTGGGGTGGGCCGCCAGCCCCTTGCGCAGGGTGTCCATCCAGCGCGGATAGCCGATGGACCGCGCCGACATGTTCACCGAAAGGCGCAGCGACGGCACCTGCGCCAGTTCGTTCAACCCTTCTTCCAGCGCGATGCAATCAAGCATCCGGCCTTGTTCCGTTCCCTC
>CAXICP010000499.1:0-2520 GCA_964022595.1 uncultured Salipiger sp. | reverse complement strand
CAACCTTGACCTGGAAGACAGCGTCGCGCCGTCGGACAAGGACAGCGCCCGCCACAACATCATCCAGGCCATCGGCGACATCGACTGGGGCAACAAGACGCTGTCGGTGCGCATCAACGGGCTGGACACGCCCTATTGGTACCGCGATGTGGTGGACCTTCTGGAAAAGGCATCGGACCGGCTTGACCAGATCATGATCCCCAAGGTGGGCTGCGCCGCCGACATTTACGCCGTGGACGCGCTGGTCACCGCGGTGGAACGCGCCTGGGGCCGCAGCAAGCCCATCAAGTTCGAGGTCATCATCGAATCCGCCGCCGGCATCGCCCATGTCGAGGAAATCGCCGCCGCCTCGCCCCGGCTTGAGGCCATGAGCCTTGGCGCCGCCGATTTCGCCGCCAGCATGGGGATGTCGACCACCGGCATCGGCGGCACGCAGGAAAACTATTACATGCTGCACGAGGGCGCGAAACACTGGTCCGACCCCTGGCACTGGGCGCAGACCGCCATCGTCGCCGCCTGCCGCACCCATGGCGTGCTGCCCGTGGACGGCCCGTTCGGCGACTTCAGCGATGATGACGGCTTTCGCGCGCAGGCGCTGCGGTCGGCGACGTTGGGCATGGTGGGCAAATGGGCGATCCACCCCAAGCAGGTGATGCTTGCGAACGAGGTCTTCACCCCCTCGGAAAAGGCCGTCGCCGAAGCGCGCGAAATCCTTGCCGCCATGGAAGACGCCAAGGCCAAGGGCGAAGGCGCGACGGTCTACAAGGGGCGCCTTGTCGACATCGCGTCCATCAAGCAGGCCGAGGTGATCGTGTCGCAATCCGAGATGATCGCCGGGTACTGACCGCCCGCCCGGGCGCAGGGCCACCCTGCGCCCCTTTCGCGCATCCCGCGCAGCTTTTTTTCCCCGATCGCGTGAAACCGCGCCGCATCGACGCATGTAAGGGCGCAGGCGCTGCACCGGCCGGGCCGGTTTGCGCCGCGCGGGGGCGAACGATGCCCCCTTGGCCCCGTGTGCCGTATTGTGCCTGTCACATTGCGGCGCTACAGCGCGCAACCGGCCATCAGAAAGGATCTCGGGATGTCTCAGTTCACGCTCGGATGGGAGGAATGGCTCTCGCTTCCGGATCTCGGTCTGCCGGCGGTGCGCGCCAAGGTCGACACCGGGGCCCGCACCTCGGCGCTGCATGCCTTTGCCATCGAACCTTTCGGGTCGATGAAAAAGCCCATGGTCCGTTTCGCGATCCACCCCGACCCGGGCGATCCGCACCTGGAAATGATCTGTTCGGCCCCGATGAAGGATCGGCGCGAGGTCACGTCGTCGAACGGCGAAACCGAATTGCGCTTTGTCATTGAAACCACGGTGAACATGGGCGGGCGCAGCTGGCCCATCGAGGTCACGCTGACTGATCGCGGGTCCATGGCCTACCGGATGCTGCTGGGGCGCACCGCGCTGGATGACGACATGATCGTGTCGCCCAGCAACAGCTTCTGCCAGCCCGAACTGTCCTTTGACGCCTATCACGGCATACCGCGCAGCGAACGGCACCGGCGCGCGCTGCGCCTTGCGATCCTGACCCGCGAGCCGGACAATTATTCGACCCGCAAGCTGATCGCGGCGGCGGAAATGCGCGGCCATTCGATGGAGGTGATCGACACCTCGCGCTGCTACATGAACATCCATTCCGTCGGCGGCGAAGTGCATTACGACGGCCGCCGCCTGCCCCATTACGACGCGGTCATCCCGCGCATCGGCGCGTCGATCACATCCTACGGCACGGCGGTGGTGCGCCAGTTCGAAAGCATCGGCACCTATTGCCTGTCCGGGTCCGAAGGCATCACCATGTCGCGCGACAAGCTGCACGCGCATCAGGTTCTGGCGCGGGTGCAGATCGGCATGCCTACCACCGCCTTTGCCCGCAGCCCCAAGGATTCGGCGAATGTCATCAGCCTTGTGGGCGGTGCGCCGCTGGTGCTGAAGCTGCTGGAAAGCACGCAGGGCAAGGGCGTGGTGCTGGCGGAAACGAAGAAGGCGGCGGAATCGGTGATCTCGGCCTTTCAGGGGCTGCGCGCGGATTTCCTGGTGCAAAGTTTCGTCAAGGAAGCCGCGGGCGAAGACATCCGCTGTTTCGTCGTGGGCGGCAAGGTCGTGGCCGCCATGCGCCGCCGGGGCAAGCCCGATGATTTCCGGTCCAACCTGCATCAGGGCGGCACGGCGGAACCGGTGCGGATCAGCCGGCAGGAACGCGAAACCGCGATCCGCGCCGCCCGCACCATGAAGCTGGACGTGGCCGGCGTGGATCTGCTGCGCGGCGAGGACGGGCCCAAGGTGCTGGAGGTCAACAGCTCGCCCGGGCTTGAGGGGATCGAACGCACCTCGGGCAAGGACATCGCCGGGCTGGTGATCGCCCATATCGAAGCGAAGGTCGCGCCCCGGCCATCGCGCGCACGCGCCAAGCGCCCCGCCGGGTGATGCGGGCGGGCTAGCCCCGCGCCCAGTCTTCCAGCGCCGCCACGACC
>CAXICP010000498.1:0-2524 GCA_964022595.1 uncultured Salipiger sp. | reverse complement strand
CTGGTGGCTAAGCTTTTTCCCCGGCATCGCGATCATCATCACGGTTCTGGCGCTGAACCTGATCGGAGAGGGGCTTAACGACGCGCTTAACCCGCATCTGTCGCGAAAGGGCCGCGCATGAGCACGCTTTCCATCGAACGCCTGACCATCGGGTTGCCCGAAGGCGCCGACCGGCCCTTTGCGGTCGAAGACGTCAGCATGACCATCGACAAGGGCCAGATCCTTTGCGTGGTGGGGGAATCCGGGTCGGGCAAATCCATGACCGCAAACGCGCTGATGGGGCTGCTGCCCCCCGGTGTCACGGTCAAGGCGGGCCGCGCCATGTTCGAGGCGCGCGACGTGATCCGCCTGCCCGAAGCCGACAAGATGGCCCTGCGCGGCGCGTCCATCGCGATGATCTTTCAGGAACCCATGACGGCGCTGAACCCGCTCATGCGCATCGGGGACCAGATCGCCGAGGTCTTCGCCGCGCATGACCGCTTCACCCAGGCCGAGCGTCGCAAGAAGGCGCTTGACCTTATCCGCGAGGTGCAGCTGCCCGATCCCGAAAAGATCATTCGCGCCTATCCCTTTCAGCTTTCAGGCGGGCAGCGTCAGCGGGCGATGATCGCCATGGCGCTGGCGCTGGAACCCAAGCTGCTGATCGCCGATGAACCCACCACGGCGCTGGACGTGACGACGCAGGCGCAGATCCTCAGGCTGATCCTCGATCTGCGCGACCGGCGCGGCATGGCGGTGATGTTCATCACCCATGACTTTGGCGTCGTGGCCGAAATCGCCGACGAAGTGATCGTCATGCGCGAGGGCAGGGTGGTCGAACGCGGCGCCGCCGCCCGCGTGCTGCAGGACCCGCAGCACGATTACACCCGCCGCCTGCTGGACGCGATCCCCACCGGCACGCTGCCCGAAGCGCGGGCGCTGTCGGGCGTTCCCGCGTTGGAAATCAAGGGGCTGCGCAAGGTCTACCGCACCGGCGGCGGGCTGTTTCGCCCCCCGCGCGAGGTGCGCGCGGTGGACGATGTGTCGCTGACCGTATCGCGGGGCGAGGTGCTGGGGCTGGTGGGCGAATCCGGGTCGGGCAAATCGACGCTGGGGCGCACCGCCGTGCGGCTTGTCACCCCCGACGGCGGGCAGGTGCTGGTCGGCGGCACCGATCTGGCCGCGCTGCCCGACGAGGAACTGCGCAAGCAGCGCCACAAGGTGCAGATGATCTTTCAGGATCCCTATGCCTCGCTCAACCCGCGCCAGCGCATCATCGGCGCGATCACCGACGGGCCGATCGCGCGCGGCATCCCCAAGGCGCAGGCCGAGGCGCGCGCCCGTGAACTGCTGGACATCGTCGGGGGAACTTGCCCGCACGGGAATGTCGATGGCGGGCAGATCGTGCCCCAGCGGACAGGCCGCAGCGCCCTGCTGCGGGGGGGGCACAGCGGGGGGCGAGGTGCGAAATTGCACGACCCGCTGGGTCAGGGCGCGAACGGAATGGAACATGAAAGAACGTCTCGAAGGTCTGAAAAGGGGTCGTCGGGATCGGCCGTTGCAACAGACTGACGGGCAATTCGGGCGCATCTTGGGCAAGGCTGGGATGAATGGGCGGCAATCCGCGCAGCTTGCCGCTGCCCCGGGCGCATTGGAATCCAATGGTTTAATCCGATCACCGCCGCAAAGGTTCCACAGGCCGCCCGGCGCGCCTGGGGCCAAAGCTTTACCGGCGGGGTGCGCTGTGGCATGTGGCGGCCATGGTACAGCGTCTTTTCAAGTTCCTCGCGGCCCTGCTGGTTGCCGGCACCGCTTCTGCAGAGCCTGCGCCGCTTCCGGCGCTTGCGTCGCCCCAGGCGGTCAGCGCCTCGCTGCGCCCCGCCCCGCGCCGCATCCACATCCCCGAAGCCCGCTGGGGCGATTCCGGCAGCCGCAGGCAGTGGTCGCTGGCCGCCCTGTCCGCGCTGCGCGGCCCCGCCGGGACCCTGCCGGAAATCGTGCCCGACGACATTTCGACCTGGTGCCCCGCCTACCCCAGCGCATCGCGCGAGGATCGCGAAGCCTTCTGGGTCGGCCTTGTGTCCACGCTTGCCAAGCACGAAAGCACCTACCGCCCCACCGCCGTGGGCGGCGGAGGCCTGTGGTACGGGCTTTTGCAGATCCTGCCGTCGACCGCGCGGCTGTACAACTGCCAGGCGCGCAGCGGCGCGGCGCTCAAGGATCCGCGCATGAACCTAGCCTGCGGGCTGCGCATCATGGCAAGAACCGTGGCGCGCGACGGCGTGGTCAGCCGCAACATGCGCGGCGTCGCCGCCGATTGGGGTCCGTTCCATTCCCGTGCCAAGCGCGAGGACATGATCGCCTGGACCCGCGCGCAGCCCTATTGCGCGGGCCTGCCAAAATCGCTCAAGCCGGTGGCGCGCCCCGACAGCTGGGGACAGCCCGCGCTGCTTGCGGATGCCGGGCTGGCGGGAAAGCGCCCGCAGCTGCCCGAATTCGACGGCGTGATTGCCTATGCAATCGATGGCGCGATCGTGCGCGGCGG
>CAXICP010000497.1:0-2543 GCA_964022595.1 uncultured Salipiger sp. | reverse complement strand
GGAACATGCCCGGAGAAACCCCCAGTTCGATCCAGGACATCATCGCCCCGCCCAGCAGGCCCATCACATCGGCCACCACTCCCAGCAGCGGCAGCACCAGGATCAGCGCCAGCACGCGCGGCAGCACCAGCACCTCGATCGGGTCCAGCCCAAGGGTGCGCATGGCGTCGATTTCCTCGCGCATCTTCATCGACCCGATGGCCGCCGTGAACGCCGCCCCCGACCGGCCCGCGACGATGATCGCGGTCAGCAGGATGCCAAGTTCGCGCAGCACCGAAATGGCGATAAGGTCCACCACGAACACCTCGGCCCCGAACTGGCGCAGCTGCACCGCGCCCTGAAACGCCATGACAACGCCGATCAGGAACGCCATGAGCGACACGATGGGCACCGCGTTCAGCCCGATTTCCTGCATGTGATGCACCATCGACGTCAGGCGCAGGCGCCGCGGATGGATCGCCACATGGGCAAGGCAGGCCACGACCTGGCCCAGAAATCCCAACATCTCGATCAGCTTGGCCGCGCCGTGCCAGGTGGCGCCGCCCACCGCTTCCAGCCGGTCCGGCAGCTTGGGCGCGGGCGGCGCGGGGGCGTCCGGTTCGGGCATGTTGCGGCGCACCATGTCAAGCAGTTCGGCGTGCAGGGGCGAAAGGCCCACGATGTCGCAGCGCCCGCCGCGCGCCTGCACCGCGCCTTGCGCATCGATGACGGCCCAGGCGCCGGCGGTGTCCATCGCCTCGATCGCCGACAGGTCCAGCGTGACCTGCGGCGCGCCCGGGGCCGCGGCCATTTCGGCGCGAACCTGTTCCAGCCGCGTCACGACCAGCCGACCTGTCAATTGCACGTTCATGTGGCTGATCGATACAGGCGCGGGCGCTTGATAGGAACAATCATGTTGCCCCCGCTCGCGCGCCGGATGCCAGTTCGATGATCTCGGTGGTCATCTGGTCCTGACGCGCCTGCTGAAATTGCACCTTGAGGTCCGCCGCGATGCGTTTGACGTTGCTGCGGGCGCGGGTCATGGCCGCCGCGCGGGCGGCGTTTTCGGCCGCAAAGCCAAGCATCAGCGCCTCGCACAGGGCGGCAACGACGTATTCCTCGACCAGCGCCGCCACCAGCCTTGCCGGCGGAACACTCATCAGCAAAGGCCCCCCGGAGGGCGGCGTGAACCGCGCGAAATCAAACGGGAACATGCGCCGCCGCACCAGCGGTCCGCTGGCCGCCTCGGGGTTTGCGAACAGGATCGACACGGGCGCATCGGGGCGCGCGCCCAGCCGTTCGAACAGCGCGTCCGACAGGCGGCTGGCCAGCGCCGGCACATCCAGCGCGTGAGACGGCGCATCGGCGAACCAGGCCGGCGCGATGCCCCGTTCACCCAGCGCCCCGCGCGTGCGCCCGCCCACGACCATCAGCGCATCGCCCCCACCGGCCATGTCCAGCGCCGCCTGCGCGATGCGCTCGGCGAAGGCGCCCGAAAACCCCTGCCCGGCGCCGACCACGATGGCAAGGCCGTGCCCCGCTGGCGCCTTTGGCGGCTCGCTGCGCGCGGCGGCAAGCGCCACCGACAGCGCGCGCCCCACGGCGGTTTCATGCGCGCGGATCGGGTCAAGATGGGCGCGGGCCTCGCGCTGGCGGGCGACGGCAAGCGCGCGCAGGGTGGTCACGATGGCTTCGATGTCGCGGATGTTGTCGGCCCGCGCGCGGATGTCTTCGGGGCGGTTCATGGCGCGGGCGCCCCTGGCCCGGGGCCAAGCCGCGCGATGGCGGCCCGCACGCATCCGATCGCGGCAGCCCGGGCGGCATCGTCAAGCCCGGGGGCGGCGCGCAGCCCGTCCAGCGCCGGCTCGGCCGCGACAAGCGGCGCCAGCGCACCCCGCAGCGCGGGCAGCTGCCGCACCGGCAGATCGTCCAGCAGCCCGTCGCCCAGCGCCGCCAGCAGCGCGACCTGCACGGCGGTGGACAGCGGCGCGCGGCGATCCTGCGCCAGCAGCGCGCCGATGCGTTCGCCCCGGATCAGCCGCGCGGCCATGGCGTCGTCTTCGAACCCGCCAAAGCGCGAGAACATCTTCATTTCAAGGTATTGCGCGTAATCCAGCCGCACCCGGCCCGCGACCGCCTTCAGCGCGCGGGGCTGCGCCTTGCCCCCCACGCGGCTGACCGACAGGCCCACGTCGACCGCCGTGCGTTGGTTGGCGGCGAATAGCGCGGCCGAGGTGACGATCTGCCCGTCGGCGATGGAAATCAGGTTGGTGGGGATGTAGGCGGACAGGTTCCCCGCCTCGATCTCGGCGATGGGCAGCGCGGTCAGCGACCCGCCGCCCCGCGCCCCCGACAGCTTGGCCGAGCGTTCCAGCAGCCGGGCATGCAGGTAGAAGATGTCGCCGGGATAAGCCTCGCGCCCGGGCGGCTGGCGCGACAGCAGCGCCAGTTCGCGGTGCACGGCGGCGTGCCGGGTCAGATCGTCATGCACCACAAGCGCATGGCCGCCGGCGTCGCGCACCCGTTCGGCCATCGACGTGGCGGCAAAGGGCGCGATCCAGCGC
>CAXICP010000496.1:0-2558 GCA_964022595.1 uncultured Salipiger sp. | reverse complement strand
GTAATCGCCATCCATCGAGGCCCCACTTGCCGACGGGCGCATCCGCACCGCCGCCTCGACCGGGAAAAGCGATGCCCACCACCCGGTTTCGGAAATCTGTTCACGCTCGCGGAACGATGACACCAGCAAGCCCACCGTGGGCACCAGCCAGATCAGCACCAGCAGGATGACGGCGATGTTGGTAACGATGGAAAGCGACGTTTTGCGTCCGGCAAGGTTGTCCATCCTACAGCTCTTTCCTGGCCTGGCGTATGTTGTAGATCATCACCGGCGTCACGATCAGCATGATGACGAAGGCCACCGCCGTCGCCCGCCCGTCATCGCGGAACATGTAATCCATCATGTAGCTGGGCAGGATGTCGGTGTCGAAATTGCCGCCCGTCATGGTGTAGACGATGTCGAACACCTTGAGCGTCAGGAAGGTGATCGTGGTCCAGACCACCGCGATGGTGCCGGCGATCTGCGGCACCTTGATCTTGAAGAACAGCTGGAACGGGTTGGCGCCGTCGATGATGGCCGCCTCGATGGTTTCCTCGGGGATGCCGCGCAGCGCCGCCGACAGGATCACCATGGCAAAGCCGGTCTGCATCCACACCATGATGATCATGATGAAGAAGTTGTTCCAGAACGGGATCTGCAGCGGATCGACCGGATCGGCGCCCATATACGCCCTGATGGCGTTGATGATGCCGATGTCCGGGTCGCCGGCATAGACGAATTTCCAGATCAGCGAGGCGCCGACGAAGCTGATCGCCATGGGCATGAAGATCAGCGATTTCGCGATCGAGCCCCAGCGCAGCCGATCGGTCAGCTGCGCCACCAGCAGGCCAAGGAAGGTCGCGGCCGCCGGAACGAACAGGATCCACAGGAAATTGTTGAACACCGCGATGCGAAAGCCCGCCTCGCCGAACATCTGCGTGTAGTTGCCAAGGCCCACGAAGGTGCTGCCCGAGCGGTCGTAAAGCGAGCGCACGAAGCTGCCGATGACCGGGTACACAAGGTACAGTCCCAGCGCCAGGATCGCGGGCAGCAGGAACAGCCAGGGCCGCACCATCGTGGCCCGCCGGATGTTGCGCCCCTGGTCGTCGCTGCGCGGGGGAAAGACCACCCGGTCCAGCACCAGGTTCGATGCGTAGAAATAGGCCAGACAGCCCCCCACCCCGATGATGATCGTCAGGATCCCCTGCAAGATCGGTGACATGGCCTGCCCTCCTGCGCATGTTGCGCGCGCCCCGCGGCCCGGGGCGCGCGAAGCCCTGGCTTACTTCAGCGTGTCCCAGCGCGACTGGATCGCCGCCGCCGCGTCTTCGGCGGATTCGCCGGTGACGTAATCGACCATCCCGGTCCAGAAGGCGCCCGCGCCGATTTCCGACGGCATCAGGTCGGACGCGTCATAGCGGAAGGTGGTCGCCTCGGCGATGATCTCGCCCATCGCGCGCTGCGCGTCGGTGGCATAGACATCAAGGTTGACGCCCGCATGCGCGGTCAGGAACCCGTCCTGCGCCATCCACAGCTCATGCGCGATCGGCTCCTTGAGCCATTCAAGCATCACGTTGGTCGCCTCGGACGGGTTGGTGATGGAAAACAGCGTGCCCGCGCCCAGCACCGGCTTGCCAAGGTCCTGATCCTCGTAGGCAGGGAAATAGAAGAAATCCACGTTGTCGCCCATCTCGGCGCTTTCGGGAAAGAAGGCGGGGATAAAGCTGGCCTGCCGGTGCATGTAGCATTCGGGCGGCACCGAAAACAGACCCGAGGGGCTGTCGCGGAAATCGGTCGTGGCCGCCGCCTGCGCGCCGCCCTGCACGAAATCGTCGTTGCGCACGAACCAGCCGAATTCCTCGATCGCGCCGATCACCGCGGGATCGTCAAAGGGGATCTCGTTGCTGACCCACTGGTCATAGACTGCCGGTTCCTGGGTGCGCAGCATCAGGTCTTCGACCCAATCAGTGGCCGGCCAGCCGGTCGCGGCGCCCGATCCCAGCCCGATGCACCAGGGCGTGCCGCCATCGTCGACGATCTGCTGGGTCAGATCCTTCAGATCCTCCATCGTCTCGGGGATGTCATAGCCCATCTCGTCAAAGGCGATGGGCGAATACCACACCAGCGATTTCAGATCGACGCGGTAGAACTGGCCGTAAAGATGGTCTTCCCCGTCTTCGCCCTGGTAGGTGGCAAGGTCGACCCAGCTGTCGCCGGCGGCATAGTTTTCGGCCACCCACTGCGACGTCTCGTCCGGCAGCGGCGTCAGCAGGCCCTGGCGGGCCATGTCGGCGGCAAGCCCGGGCTGGGGAAACACCGCCAGGTTGGGCGCGGTGCCGGCGCGGGCGGAAATCACGATGTCCTGTTCAAAGCTGTCGGACCCGGAATAGTTCACATCGGCGCCTGTCGCCTCTTCGAAATAGCGGAACATGATGTCCACCTTTTCCTTTTCGAAGCCGGTCCAGGGGCCGGTGATGGTGATCTTCTGACCGGTCAGGTCATGCGCCTGGGCAAAGGCGGTGTAGCCATCCCAGTGGAAATCGCCCTCGCCGATTTCGAATGGCATGTCCTGCGCCCCG
>CAXICP010000495.1:0-2562 GCA_964022595.1 uncultured Salipiger sp. | reverse complement strand
AATCCGTCCTGCTGGGCCTTGTTGAAACGGTGGATTTCGTCGACGAACAGCAGCGTGCCCTGACCGTTGGCGCGCCGGTGACGCGCGGCGTCGAACACCTTGCGCAGGTCGGGCACGCCGGTGAAGATCGCGCTGATCTGCACGAAATGCAGGTCGGTCGCATCCGCCAGAAGCCGCGCAATGGTGGTCTTGCCCACGCCCGGCGGCCCCCAGAACACGATGCTGGACAGCGATCCCGACCCCAGCATCACGCCAAGCGGCGAATCCGCCCCCAGCACCTGCTGCTGGCCGATGACCTCGGTCAGGGCGCGGGGGCGCAGCCGGTCGGCAAGCGGGCGGGGGGCGCTGTCGCCTTCGGGCGCGGAAGGGGGGTCTCCGAACAGGTCCGCCATCGGTCAGCCCCTGAAGCGCAGGGAAATGCGCGAGGTGCCGCGCTTGATCACCATCGTCACCCGGGGCGCGGCGCGGCGCAGCAATCCGGCAATGTCCGAAGGGGCCGTCACCGCGCGATCACCGATGGCCAGCAGCAGATCCCCGGCCCGCAGCCCGACCCGCGCGCCAAAGGGGCCGGGATCGGTGACCACGACGCCATCTTCGCCATAGGTGCGGCCCAGTTCGGTTTCGACGGCGGGGTTGATGCGCGCGGCGGCCAGCCCGGGCAGCACGTCGCGATCACCCAGTGTGACGGCATCGCGCGGCGGCGTTTCGGGCGGGGCGATCATCGCCACCCGCGCCTGACGTTCCTCGCCCTGTCGCAGGTAGGTCACATCGGCGCTGTGCCCCAGCCCCCGGATCGACATGCGAAACAGCATCTCGGGCGGGGTGTTCACCGGCTGCCCGTCGATGCCGGTCACCACGTCCCCGACCTTCAGCCCGGCCTTCGCAAAGGGGCTGGCGGCGTGCAGCGCGGCGATCAGCACGCCATTGGGCAGGCCCAGCCCAAGGCTTTCGGATATGTCGGATGTCACCGGCTGCCCGGTCAGCCCCGCCCAGGGGCGTTCGAAACGGTCGTTGCCCGCGCGCGCCTGTTCCACGAACTGCGCGACAAGCGCCGCCGGAATCGCAAAGCCGACCCCGTTGGACCCGCCCGAACGGGTCATGATCGACGTGTTCACCCCGATCAGCCTCCCCGATGTGTCGACCAGCGCACCGCCCGAATTGCCCGGGTTGATGGGGGCATCGGTCTGGATGAAATAGCCGCGCGCATTGCCGGTGGCCACGCCCGAGCGCGCCAGCCCCGACACGATGCCCGACGACACCGTCTGCCCCACGCCGAAGGGGTTGCCGATCGCCAGCACCAATTCGCCCACCTCGACCGTGTCGCTTTCGCGCAGGGGCAGGTGGGGCATGTCGGACGCGTTGTCCAGTTGCAGGATCGCAAGGTCCGATTCCTCGTCCGCCAGCAGGACCGAGGCGTCGTATTCCGCGCCGTTGTTCAGCACCACGCGGATTTCGGTCGCCTGCCCGACCACATGGTAATTGGACACGACGATGCCGTCGCCCGACAGGATCACCCCCGAGCCCAGCGAATTCTGCACGCGCGGGCGGGCGCCGAAATCGCGGAAGATGCTGCCGAACAGCGGATCGCCCGCGAAGGGGCTGCGCGATTCCACCACCCGGCGGGCGTAGATGTTCACCACCGCCGGGGTCGCCTGCTTCACCAGCGGCACGAAACTGAGCGAGATCTGCGCCCGGTCCTGCGGCACCTGCTGGGCCTGCAGCGGCATCACGGGCAGCGAGACAAGGGCAAGGGCGGCGATGGCGATACGCAGCATGGGCAGTCTTTCCTTTGGCCTGTCCGATATGAACCCGCCGGGGATGCAGATCAAGGTGGCGGAACGGCGGGGCAGGGCGGCGCGTTCCCCTGTCGAGTGCATGATAATGAAAGGAGACCGGGATGACCGAGCTGAAACAGGGAACCTGGGTGGTGGTCACGGACAGCGAGAAGGCATTGTTCCTGCGCAACCTGACCGACCACGAGAACCCCAACCTCGAGATATTCGACGAAGAGGCGCAGGAAAATCCGTCGGACCGCGAACAGGGCGCCAACCGGCCCGGGCGGATGCATGACGGCGGCCCCGGGCAGCGCTCGGCGATGGAAGACACCGACTGGCACGAGCTGCAAAAGGAACGCTTTGCCGCGGATCTTGCCGAGATGCTTTACGCCGAGGCGCACAAGGGCGCGTTCGACCGGCTGGTGCTGGTGGCGTCTCCGCAGGTGCTGGGCGATCTGCGCGGCGCGCTGCACAAGGAGGTGGCCGACAAGATCGTGGCCGAGATTCCCAAGACCCTGACGAACCACCCGGTGCGCGACATCGAAAAGCTGGTGAAGAAAGAGCTTGAGGCAGCCTGATCAAAGGGGCCTTTCGGAAAATGAAAAAGGGGCGCTGCGGCAGATCCGCGGCGCCCCTTTCCATGTGTCGCTTGCGCAACTGGCCGTGTCGCTTGCGCGGCGGGCCTTATTCGGCGTCGGCGGCCTCAAGCGCGGCAAGGCGGGCCTTGTCGGCGGAACCCTTGGCGTCGACATCGCGGTCGACCAGTTCGATGATCGCCATCGGAGCC
>CAXICP010000494.1:0-2583 GCA_964022595.1 uncultured Salipiger sp. | reverse complement strand
GGAGGGTCGATGCGCGACGCCGATGCGATCGCGGCGGCGGATGCGGCGGGGCTGGCGATGGTCTTCACCGACCAGCGGCATTTCCGGCACTGAGATGCGGCTGACCGCGCTCACCGCGCTGATCGTCTTCGTGCTGGACCAGCTGACCAAGGTCGGCGTGGTCTGGGGGCTGAACCTGGCCGAGCGTGGCGGGATCGACGTCATCCCGCCGTTCCTGACCTTCCGCATGGCCTGGAACCGGGGGGTGAACTTCGGCATCGGCGCCGGCGAGGGCGACCTGATCCGCTGGGGGCTGATCGTCGTGTTGCTGGTGATCTCGGGCTGGGTCTGGGTCTGGGTGTCGCGCAGCAACCCGTCGAGGCTGGCGCGGCTTTCGGGCGGGCTTCTGATCGGCGGGGCGCTGGGCAATGTGCTCGACCGGGTGCTGTATGGCGCGGTGGCGGATTTCCTGAACATGTCCTGTTGCGGGATCGACAATCCCTTTGCCTTCAACGTGGCGGATATCGCGATCTTTGCCGGCGCGCTGGGGCTGGTGCTGCTGCCCGGCGGAAGCTCGCAAGGCGGGCGGGCGCGCAAAAAGGCCCCGTGACGGCGCGCGCGCGATAGGCTAAAGCAGGGGCAAGGAAATATCCGGAGTATGGCAATGAAGCTTGCGCAGGTCGCATTGATGTTGGGGGTCGCCGGCCTTGCCGCCTGTTCGCAGGGCGAACGGGACATCCGCCTGCATCGTCTTCAGACCAACAGCGGCCAGCCCGAGGAATTCGCGATCCTGCCGTCAAAGCCGCTTCAGACGCCTCCGAATTTCGCCGAACTGCCCGCCCCCGTTCCGGGCGGCGCCAACCTGACCGACCAGACGCCGCGCGCCGATGCCGTTGCCGCCCTTGGCGGCGATCCGGCGCGGCTGTCGCAGACCGGCACGCCGGCCAGCGATGCGGCGCTGCTTGGGGCCGCCTCGCGCTTTGGACGAGATCCGCAGATCCGCACGCAGCTTGCCGCCGAGGATCTGGCCTTTCGCAAGCGCAAGTCGCTGTTCAGCTTCAAGCTTGTTCCCGAAGATGAATATTACGACGCCTATCGCGGCCAGTGGCTGGACAGCTACGCCGTGCTGGATGCCTTCCGCCGGGCCGGCGCGCGCACGCCGTCCGCCCCTCCGCAGGGATTCGCGGACTAGGCGCGTTTCACGATCGCGCCACCACGGCTTGGAATGGGGCGCCATCGCCCTTAGCTTGACCGGCAGAACATCCCCTACCGGAGCGTATCGCCGATGTTGAGACTTGCCGCGGCCTGTACCGCAGCCCTGCTGACCGCCCTGCCCGCTTCCGCCCAGGAACCCGCGCCGCCACCGGCGGCCACGCAGGACCCCGCCGCCACGCAGGACCGGGCCGCCACGCAGGACCGGGCCGCGCGCGATCAGGTCAGCAGCTTCACGCTGGACAATGGTCTGGAAATCGTGGTGATCGAAGACCACCGCGCGCCGGTCGTCTCGCACATGGTGTGGTATCGGGCCGGGGCCGCGGATGAACGCGCCGGCACCTCGGGCGTCGCGCATTTTCTGGAACACCTGCTGTTCAAGGGCACCGACACGCTTGCCCCCGGTGAATTCAGCAAGGTCGTGGCCGAAAACGGCGGCAACGACAACGCCTTCACCTCGTGGGACCAGACCGCCTATTACCAGAACGTCGCCGCCGACCGGCTGGGCCTGATGATGCAGATGGAAGCCGACCGCATGGTCAACCTGCGGCTGGACGAAGGAGACATCGCCACCGAACGCGACGTCATCATCGAAGAACGCAACACCCGCGTCGAAAACGACCCCTCGGCCCTGATGCGCGAACAGCTGGGCGCGGCGCTGTACATGAACAGCCGCTACGGCGTGCCGATCATCGGCTGGCGGCAGGAAATGGAAACGCTCGATCTTGATGCGGCGTATGAATTCTATCACCGCTATTACGCGCCCAACAACGCCATCGTCATCGTCGCCGGCGACGTGACGCCGGACGAGGTGCTGCGCCTGGCGCGGGAACATTACGGCCCGCTGGCGCCCAATCCCGACCTTGATGCAAAGCGCGTGCGCCCGCAGGAACCGCCGCAGCTGGCCGAACGGCGGCTGACCCTGCGCGATGCGCGCGTCGCGCAGCCCTACGTGATGCGCCGCTACCTTGCCCCCGAACGCGACCCCGGCAACCAGCGCGCCGCCGCCTCGCTGACCCTTCTGGCCGAGGTGCTGTCGGGCGGGCAGACCTCGGTTCTCAAGCGGGCGATGCAGTTCGACAGCCAGACCGCCGTCTACACCAGCGCCTGGTACAACGGCACCACCTATGACGACACCGACTTCGGCCTTGTGGTCGTGCCCGCCCCCGGCGTTTCCCTGCCCGAAGCCGAGGCCAAGCTGGACGAGGTGCTCGTGCAGTTCATCAAGGATGGCGTCGACGAGGCGCAGCTTGACCGCATCAAGTTCCAACTGCGCGCAGAGGAGATCTATGCCCGCGACGACGTGACCCGGCTGGCGCGGCGCTACGGCGATGCGCTGACCTCGGGGCTGACGCTGGGTGACCTCGCCGCCTGGCCCGACCTCCGGCAACA
>CAXICP010000493.1:0-2590 GCA_964022595.1 uncultured Salipiger sp. | reverse complement strand
GCCTCAGGCGAAGGGATCGTCGGGATATCCCACCGCCATCAGCGACAGCCCGTCCGGCGGGCAGACCGGCCCGCAGGCGGCGCGATCGCGCGCCAGCAGGGCGCGCCGCACGTCGAGGGGCTGCCAGGCGCCCGCGCCGACCCGTTCCAGCGTGCCCACGATGCTGCGCACCTGATTGTGCAGGAAGCTGCGGGCGCGCAGGTGAAAGCGCAGCTCGGGCCCCGCGTGCGAGGTCAGCGATTCGACGCGGATCTCGTCCATGGTCTTGATGGGCGATTTCGCCTGGCACATTGTCGAGCGGAAGGTGGTGAAATCATGCTGCCCGACCAGATGCGCCGCCCCCTCGCGGATGGCGTCCACATCCAGCGGGTTCTTGACCCGCCAGACCTGCCCCGCCTCAAGCGTGGCGGGGGCGCGGCGGATCAGCACGCGGTAAAGATAGCGCCGCTCGATCGCCGAAAACCGCGCGTGCCAGTCCTGCGAGACCATGACGCAATCGCGGATCGCCACCGGGTGCGGGCGCAGATGGTGGTTCAGCGCCTCGGACAGGCGGAACGGGTCCCAGTCCTTTTGCAGGTCGCAATGGGCCACCTGCCCGCGCGCATGCACGCCCGCATCGGTGCGCCCGGCGGCGGCGATGGTGTGGGCGCGCGGTTCCAGCCGGGCAAGCGCGGCCTCGATGGCCGCCTGCACCGAAGGGTGTTCGACCTGGCGCTGCCATCCCGAAAACGGGCCACCGTCATATTCCACAAGAAGGGCGTATCTGGGCATGCGCGCCGCAATATCCGCGCCGCGCGCGATGGGCAAGCCTTGCCCGGTGCTGCCGGGTTGAGTTTTGCCGGCGATGTCTTTAAGTAACGCCGATCCTCCCTTTCGTGAAACGGTACCGCCATTCTGCTGAGCTTCTGGAAAAGCTATGTCGCCCCGATGCTGCGTCGCCCCGCGGGCTTCCAGGTTGCGGC
The DNA here is from genome assembly GCA_964022595.1 of uncultured Salipiger sp. Classification (GTDB taxonomy): domain Bacteria; phylum Pseudomonadota; class Alphaproteobacteria; order Rhodobacterales; family Rhodobacteraceae; genus Salipiger. The sequence continues at coordinate 1,628 of CAXICP010000493.1, read as the reverse complement.
CCTGTGCCATCGGATCGGGCCGGGCGGTGTCGAGGTGTTGCTGATCACCTCGCGCGAGACGCGGCGCTGGATCCTGCCCAAGGGCTGGCCCATGTCCGGCACCGATGCGGGCGGCACCGCGCTGCAGGAAGCCTGGGAGGAAGCCGGCGTCAAGCCGCGCGGCGGCAGGCCGGTCAAGATCGGCGCCTATCGCTACGACAAGGTGCTGGACGGCGGGCTGCCCTCGCCCACCGATGTCGATGTCTATGCCATCGCCGTCGACAAACTGTATGACAGCTACCCCGAGGCGGGGCAGCGCACGCGCCGGTGGATGCCACCCGACGAGGCGGCCGGGCTTGTGGCCGAACCGCAGCTGGCCGCCCTGCTGCGCGCCCTGCCCGATCTGCCCGACGGCGCCCCCGCCCCCTGACCCGATGCCGGCCGCACCGCCGCGGCGACGAGAAAGCCCCTTTCGATGACCGATACCCGCAACCGGACCGAGTGGAAGACGCTCGACCAGGACCTTTCCCGCCTGTCGCGGCTTGAAGCCGCGTCGATGCACAGCGCCCGCCCCCTGGTCGGGGTCGGGGTCAGCCTTGTGTTCGTCTCGCTCGCGGCGCTGGTGGCGGTGATCCTGACGGGAAGCGAACCGCAGGGCCTTGCGGTCGTGGTCGCGGCGGCCTTCGGCGCCTACATGGCGCTGAACATCGGCGCCAACGATGTGGCCAACAACATGGGGCCCGCGGTGGGCGCGCGGGCGCTGTCGATGCTGGGGGCCATCGTCATCGCGGCTGTCTGCGAAAGCGCCGGCGCGCTGCTGGCGGGCGGAGACGTGGTGTCGACCATTTCCAAGGGCATCATCGATCCCGCCGGGCTGTCCGACCTGCCCGCCTTCGTGCGGGCGATGATGGCCGCGCTTCTGGCCGCGTCGATCTGGGTCAATATCGCGACCTGGATCGGCGCGCCGGTGTCGACCACCCATTCGGTGGTCGGCGGGGTCATGGGCGCGGGCATCGCCGCCGCCGGGCTGGGCACGGTCAACTGGCCCACCATGGGCGCCATCGCGGCCAGCTGGGTGGTCTCGCCCGTGTTGGGCGGGATCATTGCCGCGGCGATGCTGGCGTTCATCAAGTGGCGGGTGATCTATGTGGATGACAAGATCGCCGCCGCGCGGACCTGGGTGCCGGTGCTGATCGGCCTGATGGCGGGCACCTTTGCCACCTATCTTGCGCTCAAGGGGCTGGGCAAGATCATCGACGTGGGCATGGGGCGCGCGCTGGCGATCGGGGCGGCGACGGGCCTTGTGCTTGGCGCGCTGTCGGTGCCGCTGATCCGCCGCCAGTCGCGGGGCATGGAAAACCGCAACCGCTCGCTCAAGACGCTGTTCCGCCTGCCGCTGGTGATCTCGGCGGGGCTGCTGTCTTTCGCGCACGGGGCCAATGACGTGGCCAACGCGGTCGGCCCGCTGGCCGCCGTGGCCGCCGTGCAGCAATCAAGCCAGGTCGCGTCCGAGGTGGCGATCCCGCTGTGGGTCATGCTGATCGGTGCCCTGGGCATTTCGGTCGGGCTGGTGCTGTTCGGGCCCAAGCTGATCGGCATGGTGGGCAGCCAGATCACCAAGCTGAACCCGATGCGCGCCTATTGCGTCG
>CAXICP010000492.1:0-2595 GCA_964022595.1 uncultured Salipiger sp. | reverse complement strand
ATCAGCCCGATGGCGGCAAGGATCACCGCGTAGGGCAGGATGATCTGCAGCGTGTCCCAGTTCAACGGAACGGCGGGGATGTGGAAGGGGGGGAACCCGCCTTCGATCGAGGCAAGGTCCCCGACGCGCGGCGTGTCCAGCCCCAGCAGGATCACCACGATGGCGGTCACCGCGATCCCGGCCAGCGGCGCCGGCACGACCCGCGACACCCTTGGCAGCAGCCAGATCACCGCCATTGTCAGCGCCACGAGGCCCAGCATCACCACCAGCGGCAGGCCCGTAAGCCATTCGCCGCCGCTTGCGCCATGCCCCGACACCTCGGCGGTGCCGGGCACCTTGAACTGGGTCAGCTGCGCCAGGAAGATCACGATCGCCAGCCCGTTCACGAACCCAAGCATCACCGGATGCGGCACCAGCCGGATGAACTTGCCCCAGTGCAGCGCCCCCGCGATCAGCTGCAGAACGCCCATCAGCACCACGGTGGCAAACAGGTATTCCACCCCGTGCTGCGCAACCAGCGCCACCATCACGACGGCCAGCGCGCCGGTGGCGCCGGAAATCATGCCCGGACGCCCGCCAAGGATCGCGGTGATCAGCCCAACCATAAAGGCCGCATACAGCCCCACCAGCGGGTGCACGCCCGCAACGAAGGCAAAGGCGACCGCCTCGGGGACAAGCGCCAGCGCCACGGTCAGGCCCGACAACACGTCGGTCTTGACCTGACCGGCGGTCAGCGCGGTGGTGGGGGACACCCGAAGATCGGGCATGGTGATGCTGTCGGCGTATCGCGCCAGTAGGGCCTTGGCCATCTCGTTTCCTGTTCCATTCGGTATCGGGTCAGATCGCTCATACTGCGACGCAGCGAAAAACGCCACCTCCCCCGCCCGCCCATCGGGGGCGGCCTTGCGCGATGCCGGTTGCATGGGCCACCATCCCCCGGCGCGGTGCAAAGCAGGAGCAGACGATGACCCAAACCATGATCGGCGTGATCGGAGGCTCGGGCCTTTACGATCTGGACGCGCTGGAAGACCGGCGCTGGACGGCGGTGCAAACGCCCTGGGGCGCGCCGTCCGATGACATCCTGACCGGCACGCTGGACGGCACGGCGATGGCCTTTCTGCCCCGGCACGGGCGCGGCCACGTCCACAGCCCCGGCACGGTGCCCTACCGCGCCAATATCGACGCGCTCAAGCGCATCGGGGTCACCGACGTGATTTCAGTTTCCGCCTGCGGTTCCTTCCGCGAGGCGATGGCGCCGGGCGATTTCGTCATCGTCGACCAGTTCATCGACCGCACCTTCGCGCGCGAGGGCAGCTTTTTCGGCGCGGGCTGCGTTGCGCATGTGTCGCTGGCCCATCCCACCTGCCCGCGGCTTGGCGCCGCCTGCCACGCCGCCGCGCGGGACGCCGGCATCACCGTGCATGACGGCGGCACCTACCTTGCGATGGAGGGGCCGCAGTTTTCGACCCTGGCGGAATCCAGGATGTACCGCGACAGCTGGGGCGCCGACGTCATCGGCATGACCAACATGCCCGAGGCCCGGCTCGCCCGCGAGGCCGAGCTTTGCTATGCCTCGGTCGCGATGGTCACCGATTACGACAGCTGGCACCCCGATCACGGCGCGGTGGAAATCACCGACATCCTGCGCGTGATGCAGGGCAATGCCGGCAAGGCGCGCGCGCTGCTTTCGCGCCTGCCTGCCCTGCTGGGGCCCGATCGCGCCCCCTGCCCGCATGGCTGCGACCGGGCGCTGACCCATGCGCTGATGACCGCGCCCGAAAAGCGCGACCCCGCCTTGCTGGCGCGACTGGACGCGGTCGCGGGGCGCGTTCTGGGCTGACACCAATCGCACCGTTGCCATGCGCCGCCGCGCGGATCATGGTCGCCCTGCCCGACCCCGCGAAGGATTACGCGATGCCATTCGATCTTTGGCTGACATTCGTCGCCGCCTCGACCGCCCTGCTCTTGCTGCCGGGACCGACCGTTCTGCTGGTGCTGTCCTACGCGCTGTCCAAGGGGCGGCCCGTCGCGCTTGCCTCGGCCGCGGGGGTGGCACTTGGCGATCTTGTCGCCATGACCGTGTCGCTGGCGGGGCTTGGAGCGTTGATCATGACCTCGGCGGCGCTGTTCACGGCGCTGAAATGGATCGGCGCCGCCTGGCTGGTCTGGCTGGGGGTGAAGCTGCTGCGCTCGGCGCCGGGGGGCGGCCCTGCGCTGCCCGAAACGGCGATCACCGGGCGGGGCGTGTTCGCACACACCGCCGCCGTCACCGCGTTGAACCCCAAGAGCATCGGCTTTTTCATCGCCTTCGCGCCGCAGTTCGTCGACGAGGCGGCGCCTCTGCTGCCGCAATTCGCCATTCTTGTCGCGACATTCGTGTCGCTTGCGGCCGCCAACGCCCTTGCCTACGCGCTGGCCGCCGACCGGCTGCGCCGCGTGATCGCGCGCCCGTCGGTCATTGCGTGGCTGACCCGCGCGGGCGGCACCGCGCTGATCGCCATGGGCGTGCTGACGGCCACGCTGCGGCGCGGCGCCTAGGCCGCGTTCGCGGCCTTGCGCGGGGTCTTGGCGTTCTGGTCGATGAAATCCAGCACG
>CAXICP010000491.1:0-2607 GCA_964022595.1 uncultured Salipiger sp. | reverse complement strand
GACCGAGCCGGGAATTCTGGACACGGTCGAAGCCGGGCTGGCCGCGTTCGAAACGCTGGGCGCGCGGGTCGAACCTGTTGCCCCGCCCTTTGCCGCGTCGGACCTGTGGACGGCCTGGACGACGCTGCGCGCGGGCCTGAACGCCAACGCCAAGCGCGACCTCTACGACGATCCGGCCAAGCGCGCGCTGACCAAACCCGAATCGCTGTGGGAGATCGAACAGGGCCTGACCCTGTCCGCCGCCGCCTTTTTCGACGCCAGCCGCATCCGGTCGGCGTGGTACGCCCGCGCGGCGGAAATGTTCCGGGATTACGACGCGCTGGTGCTGCCCTCGGCGCAGGTCTGGCCCTTTCCGGTCGATTGGCGCTGGCCGGAACAGATCGGCGCCACCCCGATGGACACCTATCACCGCTGGATGGAAATCGTCGTGCCGGTCAGCCTGGCCGGGCTGCCCTGCGTCGGCATGCCGGCGGGATTCGGTGACGGCGGGCTGCCGATGGGCATGCAGCTTTTCGGCCCCACCGGCAGCGATGCGGCGCTTCTGGGCATGGCGCATGCCTATCACGAGGCGACCGACTGGCCGGGCCAGCGGCCTGCAACGCTGTAGCCCCCTGCAGCCGGTCGCGGCCCTTTTCCCCGCCGGCGCACGGGCCTAGTGTCGCGTCGATGCAGCCAGGAGCCGACATGCAAGACCTTGCCACGCGCGACACCCCCTTCCTTGCCCTTGATCTGGAACGGTTCACCCGCAATTGCGCTCGGATGCGCACCCGCGCCGAAAAGCTTGGCGTGACCCTGCGCCCGCATCTCAAGACGGTGAAATCGGTGCCTGCCGCGCGTGTGATCCTTGGGCAGATGACCGCGCCCGCCACCGTGTCGACCCTGCTTGAGGCCGAAGCCTTTGCCGATGCCGGCGCGACAGACCTGATCTATGCGGTGGGAATCGCCCCCGCCAAGCTGGCGCGCGTCGCCGCGCTTCGGGCGCGGGGCGTGGATATCGCGGTGATTCTGGACAGCGTCGCGCAGGCCGAGGCCGTCGCCGCCTGCCCCGCGCCCATCCCCGCGCTGATCGAAATCGACGTCGATGGCGCCCGGGCGGGGCTTGTCCCCGACGCCCCCGAGATCGCACGAATCGGGCGCATCCTGCATGATGGCGCCGCGCTGCGCGGCGTCCTGGCCCATGGCGGCGCCTCCTACACCTGCTTTGACGTCGAATCGATGCAGGCGATGGCAGAGCGTGAGCGCGCCGGCGCAGTTGCCGCTGCCGAGGCCCTGCGCGATGCGGGGCTGCCCTGCCCGGTGGTCAGCGTCGGGTCGACCCCGACGGCATGGTTCGGCACGGATCTTTCCGGCGTCACCGAGTTGCGCGCCGGCGTCTATACATTGTCAGACTTGATGATGTCCGGGCTGGGCGTCGGCACTGTCGACGACATCGCCGCAAGCGTGGTCGCTACCGTGATCGGCCATCAGCCCGCGCGGGGGTGGATCGTCACCGACGCGGGATTCATGGCGCTGTCAAAGGATCATGGCACCGCCAGCATGCCCGTCGATCAGGGCTACGGGCTTGTCGCGGACATGAACGGCGCCCCCTTCGGAGACCTTATCGTGCGGGCCACAAGCCAGGAACACGGCATTCTGGCCATGCGCCCCGGCAGCGCCGCACCGCTGCCCGATCTGCCCATCGGTTCGCGCGTGCGGATCTATCCCAACCACGCCTGCGCGACGGTGGCGATGCACCCCGGCTTTGCCGTGACAACGGGCGGCACCATCACCGAGGATTGGCCGATCCTGCACGGCTGGTAACACCCGCCAGGTGCGACTAGATCGCGACCCGCTGTGCCAGCCGGTCCTGAACCAGCCCGGCAACGCGGGCAAAGTCGACCCTTGTGGAACGACCTTCGGCGCGCGCTTCGGCAAGCCCTTCGGCGGCGGACACCAGCACGTTGTCGCCCGCACTGTACGCGACACCGCGCAAAAACGACGTGACATAATCAAGCGTCAGCTCGTCGCCATTGTCGCCCAGCACATCCGCCGCATGCGCCATGTCGTCGCGATAGGCCAGCGGATCGGGGCGCACGGGTTCATCCGACACCATCCGCACGCCGCGCGGCTGCCGTTCCGCCGGCAGGTTCGCGATGATCTTGGTCTGGAAGGCAAGCACGCTGTCGACCGGCTTGGGAAGGAACCCGTCGGCCCCGGCTGCCAGCGCCACATCCTCGGAATAGGGATCGCCGCTGGTGCCAAGGATCACCGAAATGCGGGGCGTCGTGCCCGCCAGATCGGAAATCAGGTCTGCGCCCGACCCGTCCGGCAGGCCCAGGTCGATCACCGCGACGGTGGGGCGATACACATGCAGGTGCCGGCGCGCCGATTGCAGGCAATCGGCACGGCGGATCCGCGCCCCGCTGCGAAGGCACAAGAGGCGCATCGCGTCGCAGGCGTAGCGGCTGTCTTCCACCACGAGCACGGTCATGCCCAGCAGCGGCCGGGTGGCCGTCGGGCGGGGGATTGCTGGTAGGCCATCCGAGTCGGTCATCACGTCCTCCATCAAGGTCGCTCATAGTTTTCGCGAATTGTTCCTAATGAGCGGTTAATGACGCGGCCATCTTG